>CALERQ010000039.1 GCA_937907305.1 uncultured Clostridia bacterium
GCCGGAACGGGCTGCGCCCGCCCCTCGGCTTCTTTTTGGGCCTTTTCCCATCTTGCTTGTTATAGGGGCCGGCTGTAAAAATGAACGCTGGCTGCGTTGCCGTCCTTGACAGGCATCAGTCCGCCTTGCGTCGGACAAGAGCCTGCCTGCGGCCGTCCCTTGCCATCCCCCATTTTTCCTCGCCGTCCCCCCATAAAATCCACCCCACCACCGGAGAATAACACCATGCCCTCCTTTACCACCGCCGCCAAGGATGAGATCCTTTCCAATAAAGCTGTGCGCCAGCACTTTCCCAACCAGCAGTCCTTTGGGCTGATGGTCTTTTCCCGCGAGTTTTCGGTGCCTAAAATGCAGATGCTGACCCGGGAGCGCCGGGCCGCCCAGTACTATTCCCAATTGGTGCAGAGCGTCCGCCCCATGACCGGCACCGTCACCCTGCGGGAGGAAAAGCTCTCCACCGGTCAGCTGGCCTACCGTGTTACCGTGGATGACATGGCCGACCGCATCGACCTGTATAACCACTTCGCCATGCTTTACCCGGAGGGCGTCACCTTCGAGCTGCTGGGCGGCGATGAGGGCGCGGGCGCCTTTGTGGGCGGGGTGTTCCTAGCCTGCGGCACCCTTTCCGATCCAGAGGTGAAGTACCACCTGGAATTCGCCATCCCCCGCGAGGAGCTGCTGATGATGTTCGTCGCCTTATTACAAGATGTCGGTTTCTCCCCACTTTTGACCCAGCGCCGCGGGCAGACCATCGTCTACCTGCACGATAGCACCCAGATCGAGGATCTGCTCACCTTCATGGGCTGTCCGCTCACCTCCATGGAGATCATGAACGCCAAGATCCTCAAGGAGCGCCGCAACGCCGCCAACCGCGCCAGCAACTGCGATACCGCCAATATGGATAAGGTCGCCGGGGCGGCCGCCGGGCAGATCGCCGCCATCAATGCCGTTGGATTGGATTCCCTCCCGGAGGAGCTGCGGGCCCTGGCGGAGCTCCGCCTCCAGAACCCCTTTGATTCCCTGCGGGAGCTGGGCCAGAAGCTCACCCCGCCGCTTTCCCGCTCCGGTGTTAACCACCGGCTGGAAAAAATACTGGAGCTTGCCGCCCGAAAGGATTGACCGCATGAAAAGTTATCCCACCCTGCCGCAGGGTTACCTCCCATACGCCTCCATCGATCTGCTCCACAACAAAAAGCAGTTCTGGATCGTCAATGGCCTTTCTATCGCCCTTTGCGTTTTAATGCTCATCCCGCCCTTTCTGTGGGGCTACTCCCTGCTCGATTTTGGCGGCGATGGCTTGCTGTCCGCTTTCTTTCTCCGTACGGGGGTCGCCCTTGTGGGGCTGCTTGCTTACATCGCCCTGCACGAGCTGACCCACGGCATCGTCATGATGGCGTGCGGCGCCCGTGTCCACTACGGCTACAAGGTCGCCTATGCCTATGCCGGCAGCTACGCCTACTTCACCCGCTCCGCTTATATCGTCATCGCGCTGGCTCCGGTGGTGGTGTGGGGCATTGTCTTTGCGGTGCTTACCGCCTGCCTGCCGGAGCGCTGGTTCTGGGTGGTGTGGCTGTGGCAGCTGATGAATGTCAGCGGTGCCGCCGGGGATTTTTACTGCTCTATTCGTATCCTGCGCGCCCCGCGGGGTACCCTGGTACAGGATACCGGTACCGCCATGACCTTCTACCATAATCCCAACTGACCGCCCTCAGCCGCGGCCCCGCCTAAAACGGCGCTTCGCCGCCGTTTTACGGGACGCCCCTCCCGGGGCGTCCCGCCTGCCGGCCTTCGGCCGGCGCGGCGGGGCCGCGGCCCCCGGGCTTTCCCTAAATCCCGCCAAGGAGGCACCCCCATGACCGATTTTGTCCATCTGCACATCCACAGCGAATACAGCCTCCTCGATGGCGCCTGCCGCATCAAGGGGCTGGTTCAGCGCGCCAAGGCCCTGGGCCAGTCCGCCATCGCCATCACCGATCACGGTGTCATGTACGGCGTCATCGATTTCTACAAAGAGTGCAAAAAGGAGGGCATCCGCCCCATCATCGGCTGCGAGGTCTATGTGGCTCCCCGCTCCCGGTTCGATAAGGTCTACCGGCTGGATTCCTCCCCCTACCACCTCATCCTGCTGTGCAAAAATGAGGTGGGTTACCGCAATCTCATCTACATGGTCTCCCGCGGCTTCACCGAGGGCTTTTACAATAAGCCCCGCATCGACCGCGAGCTGTTAAAGGACCACCACGAGGGCCTCATCTGCCTTTCCGCGTGCCTGGCGGGCGAAGTGCCCCGGGCGCTGGAAGCCGGCGATTACCAAAAGGCCCGGGAGGCCGCCGCCTGGTACCGCGATCTCTTCGGCCCGGAAAATTACTACATCGAGCTGCAGGACCACGGCATCCCGGAACAGCGTCAGATCCTTCCGGATCTCATCCGTCTGGCCGGGGAGCTCGGCGTGGGGGTGGTGGCCACCAATGACGCCCACTACCTCGAAAAAGAGGACAGCCGCATGCAGTTTTTGCTCACCTGCATCCAGACCGGCCACACCGTCAATGATGAGCAGACGCTGGAATTCCCCACCCAGGAGTTTTATGTCAAAAGCGGGGATGAGATGGCCGAGCTTTTCCGCAATGTGCCGGAAGCTCTCTCCAATACCGTCAAGATCGCCGAGCAGTGCAATGTCGAGTTTGAGTTCGGCCACACCAAGCTGCCTTTGTTCAATGCCCCCAATGGCGAGGATAACGAAAGCTATTTCCGCCGCATGTGCCACGAGGGTCTGCTGCGCCACTACGGCGAAAACCCGCCCCAGGAATACCGCGACCGGCTGGAGTATGAGCTTTCCACCATCAGCCGTATGGGCTATGTGGAATACTACCTCATCGTCCACGATTTCATCCACTACGCCAAAAGCCACGGCATCCCGGTCGGACCGGGGCGCGGCTCCGGCGCGGGCAGCATTGCCGCCTACTGCATCGGCATCACCAATATCGACCCCATGAAGTACAATCTCCTGTTCGAGCGCTTCCTCAATCCCGAGCGTGTTTCCATGCCGGATTTTGATGTGGATTTCTGCTACGAGCGCCGGCCGGAGGTCATCGATTATGTCGTCCGAAAATACGGCGCCGACCATGTGGCCCAGATCGTCACCTTCGGTACCATGCTGGCCCGGGGCGCCGTGCGGGATGTCGGCCGGGCCATGGGCCTTGCCTACCCCCAGGTGGATGCCGTCGCCAAGCTCATCCCCAATGAGCTGCACATGACCATCGATAAGGCCCTGGAGGCCAACAGCGAGCTGCGGGCCATGTGCCAAAGCGATCCCCAGGTGGCGGAGCTCATCGAAACCGCCAAAAAGGTGGAGGGCTTCCCCCGGCACGCCTCCACCCACGCCGCCGGCGTGGTCATCACCCGGGATACCGTTGATAGCTATGTGCCGCTGGCCAAAAACGATGAATCCATCGTCACCCAGTTCACCATGACCACCCTGGAGGAGCTGGGCCTGCTTAAGATGGACTTTCTGGGCCTGCGCAATCTTACCGTCATCGCCGATGCCGAGCGGATGATCCGCCGCCGGGAACCGGATTTTTCAATGGACAAGCTGCCCGATGATGACCCCGCGGTCTACGAGATGCTCTCCCGCGGCGATTCCTCCGGGGTGTTCCAGCTGGAATCGGGCGGCATGCGCCAGATGCTCACCCAGCTGCGCCCCCAGTCCATCGAAGATCTCACCGCCGCCATTTCGCTGTACCGCCCCGGCCCCATGGATTCCATCCCCCAGTATGTCCGCAATAAGCAGAATCCCGCCGCCGTCCGGTACAAGACCCCGCTGCTGGAGCCCATTCTGGGCGTCACCTACGGCTGCATCGTCTATCAGGAGCAGGTCATGCAGATCTGCCGCGAGCTGGCCGGTTACAGCTACGGTCAGGCCGATCTTGTCCGCCGCGCCATGAGCAAGAAAAAAGCCGATGTCATGGAAAAGGAGCGCGGGCACTTCATCACCGGCTGCGCCGCCAATGGCATCTCCGAGGCCGTTGCCAACAGTATCTTTGATGAGATGAGCAGCTTCGCGGCCTACGCCTTCAATAAATCCCACGCCGCCTGCTACGCCGTGGTGGCCTACCAGACCGCCTATCTCAAGCGGCACTACCCCCGGGAATACATGGCGGCCCTGATGACCAGCGTGCTGGATTCCACCGCCAAGCTCATGGAATACATCGAGGAATGCGCCCGGCTGGAGATCCCGGTGCTGCCCCCCGATATCAACCAGAGCGATATGGTCTTTACCGTCACGCCGCAGGGCATCCGGTTCGGCCTTCTGGCCATCAAGAATATGGGCCGCAGCGTCATCGAAGATATTCTGAAAGAGCGGGAGCTGGATGGCCCCTTCACCGATTTTGTGGAGTTCTGCCGCCGCACCTCGGCCGGCGATCTCAACCGCCGCGGGGTGGAAAGTCTCATCAAGTGCGGGGCCCTGGACCACCTGGGCGCCAACCGCCGGGAGATGATGGAAAACTACGGCCCCTTGGCCGATGCCATCGCGGAAGAAAGCCGCTACCTTTCCGGCGGGCAGCTGTCCCTCTTTGGGGAGGGCGGCGCCACCGCTGATTACAAGCTTTCCTCCCGGGAAGAATACCCCCATGCCGAGCTGCTGGCCTACGAAAAGGAAGTCACCGGCATGTACCTTTCCGGCCACCCCATGAGCCAGTACCTGCCCCTTTACGACCGTTATCAGGCGGTGCGCATCGGCCGGCTGCAAAGCGCCGAGACCAACGCCCCCTACGATAATGCCTGGGTCGATATTTTCGGCATCCTGGCCGATAAAAAGATGCGGACCACCAAGCGGGGGGATATCCTGGCCCTGCTGACGGTGGAGGACATGACCGGCAGCATGGAGGTCATGTGCTTTGGCCGGGTCTACTCCCAGGTCAGCGCCAAACTGGTGCCGGGCGAACCGCTGTTTTTCCGGGGCCGGGTCTCGGTGCGGGAGGAGGACGACACCAAGATCGTGCTGGAACGGGTCTTTACCATCGAGGAGCGCCAGAGCGCCCCGCCCCCCCGCCCGCCGCAGAGCCGGGAAAAGGGCGGCAGCGGTGCCGCCAAATCCGCGGCCGAACGCCCCCAAAAGGGCGGCAGGCTGCTCATCCGGGTACCAAAAGCCGAGGGAGAACAGTGGGAAAAGCTGCGGCTGCTGTTTTCCATTTTCGAAGGGGAGATCCCCCTGCTGGTGCGGGCCGCCGATACCGGCCGCCTGCTGAAGGCGGGAGAGGAATATAATACCGATGCCAACCCGGTGCTGCTGGGCGAGCTGAGACGGGTGCTGGGCCAGGAGAATGTAGCCCTGCTCCCGCCGGAGGCTCCCAAGGCCCTGCCGGAACCGGCTTTGCAGTAAGCCAACCAAAAGGAGGAAATAACATGAGCGAAACCAAGAAGAAAACCTTTGCAGTACTCACCAGCGGCGGCGATGCCCCCGGCATGAATGCCGCGGTCCGCAGCGTGGTACGCACCGCCCTGCACAAGGGCCACAGCGTTTATGGCATTTTCCATGGATACGAGGGCCTGATGGAAGACCGCATGGATGAAATGCAGGAGCGCTCCGTCAGCAATATCATCAACCGGGGCGGCACCATCCTGTATACCGCCCGCAGCAAGGAATTCATGACCGAGGAGGGCCAGAAAAAGGCGGCGGCCATCCTGCGTTCCCGCGGGATCGACGGCCTGGTGGTCATTGGCGGCGATGGCTCCTTCCGCGGCGCCCAGAAGCTCTCGGCCCTGGGCATTCCCACCATCGGCATCCCCGGCACCATCGATAACGACATCGCCTCCACCGAGTATACCATCGGCTTTGATACCGCCCTGAATACCGCCGTGGAAAGCATCGATAAGCTGCGGGATACCTCCCAGTCTCACGACCGCTGCTCCGTGGTGGAGGTCATGGGCCGCAATGCCGGCCATCTCGCCCTG
>CALERQ010000040.1 GCA_937907305.1 uncultured Clostridia bacterium
CGCATTACCCAGTCCCGGCAAAAATCAAAACCCGAATAAAAGGAACAGCCCCGCGGCGCGGCAGCCCGGGGCTTCTTTTTTTGTTAAATATCCGCAAAAACTCCTATATGGTACAAAAAAGCTCCTCTTTCGAGGAGCTTTTTTCCTATAATGAAATTACTGGGCGTCCACTTCTGCCATATGGCCGATGAGATCCAGCAGCTTGTTGCTGTAACCCCACTCATTGTCATACCAGGAAACCAGCTTCACAAAGTGATCGTTCAGCATGATGCCGGCTTTAGCGTCAAAGATGGAGGTATGGGGATCGGTGTAGAAGTCGGAGGAAACCACATCCTCATCGGTGTAGTCCATAATGCCCTTCATCTCGCCCTCGCAGGCAGCCTTTACCGCCTTGCAGATCTCCTCATAGGTGGTGGGCTTGGCCAAAGAAACGGTCAGATCCACAACGGAAACATCCAGGGTGGGAACACGGAAAGACATACCGGTCAGCTTGCCCTTCAGCTCGGGGATGACCAGGGCGCAGGCCTTGGCGGCGCCGGTGGAGGAGGGGATGATATTGCCGGCAGCGGCACGGCCGCCGCGCCAGTCCTTCTTGGAAGCGCCGTCTACGGTCTTCTGGGTGGCGGTGGTGGAGTGTACGGTGGTCATCAGACCCTCAACGATACCAAAGTTGTCGTTGATGACCTTAGCCAGAGGAGCCAGGCAGTTGGTGGTGCAGCTGGCGTTGGAAACGACCTTCATATCCTTGGTGTAGGTATTCTGGTTTACGCCCATAACGAAGGTGGGGGTCTCAGCATCCTTGGCGGGGGCGGAGATGATAACCTTCTTGGCGCCGCCTTCCAGGTGGGCCTTGCACTTTTCGGTGGTGGTAAATACGCCGGTGGATTCCACTACATAGTCAGCGCCTACCTTGCCCCACGGGATCTCAGCGGGGTTCATCAGGTCAAAGACCTCGATGGCCTTGCCGTTGACAGTGAACTTCTCGTCCTTGATCTCCACAGTGCCATTAAAGCGGCCATGAATGGTATCGTACTTGGTCATGTAAACCATGTAGTCGCGGTTGATGGCGGGATCGTTGATCGCAACCACCTCGTACTTTTCCGGCTGCTCCATGGCGGCGCGGAATACCAGTCTGCCGATACGGCCAAATCCGTTGATACCGATCTTGATTGCCATAAAAAATCTCTCCTTATAGTTTTTTTAGGGGTGTGTGCCTTACATTGTTTATTTTATAACATTCTCTTGCAAACTGCAAGTGCTTTTCCCCCGGAAGTATAACAAATTATTCCCCCTTTGGCAACGATTATTTGGTTTTAGGCCTGTTTGCGGGCCCGGCAGTGGAAATAATAGTAGAGATTTGCTCCATTTGCTAAAAAAGGAGTGACAGCGCCGTTAATTTATGGTAAGATGATGTTGTCGAAATTTGTCGAAAAAGGAGGGCGGCCCCATGGCACAGGATCAGCTGGATCTTACCCCGCAGGATACCCTGGCGCTTTCCGCGGCCATGCGTCGTCCCCTTACCGATCTGTTCACCCGCATCCGGGCCATCGCCGCCCACGAGGAAATGCTGACCCCCTACCTGCGGCAGGAACTGGAGGTGCTGCTGCGGGATGGCTACCGCCTGCTGCGCCTGGCCGATAGTCTGAGTACTGTGGAATGCTATGAACTGCCCCCCAATGCCGCGGTATTTCCGCTGTGGCAGCAGCTGCAGGAGTGCCTGGAGAGCACCCGGCTGCTGTTGGGTGCCAATGGCCGTACCCTGTGCTACGATCTTCCGGAGGAGAATGATATGGTGCGGGGCGATGCCGAAATGCTCATGCGGGCCATCCTGCATCTCATCTGCAATGGCCTGGATGCCGCCGATGACGCGGCGGCTCCGGTAACGGTGCGGGGCAGCGTGGCCGGAGATCAGGCCATCCTCACCATCCTTGATGAGGGACAGGGCATCCCGCCGGAGCAGCTGGAGGAGGTTTTTACCCCCTACCGTTCCCGCGATAAGGACGGCCTGCCGTATCAGTCACCGGGGCTGGCCCTGCCGCTGGCCCGCCGTGTACTGGAAGCCCATGGCGGCTCTTTGCGGCTTATCAGCAGCGAGGGCGGCACCGCCGCGGTCTGCTCGCTGCCGCTGTGCCGGGAACTGCCCACCCTGCTGCGAAGCACGGCCCCCCGTTACCTGGAGGACATTTTCTCCCCACTTTACACCATCCTTTGCGATTACATCACGCCCCCTTGGCCCTATCCCCAGCCATAAATATATGCCAAAGCCCCGGTTTGTGCGACCGGGGCTCTTTTATAGCTCCTGCAGGGCGCAGGATACAGGCCGCAGGCCGTTTCGGCTCCGCCGAAACCCGCGGGCTTCGCCCGCGTCGGCGGCTCCGCCGCCGGGCCTGCGGCCCGCTGTTCCCCCTTGCAGATATAAAAACTCCCCCAGCCTTCCGGCCAGGGGGAGTCATCATTTCTTATTCTACGGAGATCAGGAAATAGTACACCGGCTGCCCGCCATAGGCCACCGTCAGCTCTACCTCCTCCGGCAGCAGGGAGCGCACCGCCTCTTCCACATCGGCAGCCTGCTCCTCGGTCACGCCCTCGCCGTACAGCAGGGTGATGAACTGGCTGTCCTCCTGCATCAGGTCCTTGGCCACCTTGGCCGTCACGGAGCCCAGATCGGTCCCGGTGAAGGCTACCTTGCCGTTTTCCAGCGCCAGCAGCTCGCCTTCCTTTATCTGATGCCCGTCGTAGTCGCTGTCCCGTGCCGCGAAGGTCACCGAACCGCTCTGTACGCGGGAAGCCGCTTCCTGCATGGCCTCCACATTGTCCTTTATCTCGGCGCTCTCGTCGTAGGCCATCATGGCGCTGATCCCCTGTGGGATGGTCGTGGTCGGCACCACATGGATGCGCCGTACCCCGCTGGTACGGGCCAGCCGCGCCGCCTGTTCCGCCGCCATCACAATGTTCTTGTTGTTGGGCAGGACATAGACATCCATAGCGGGCACCTGTTCCGCCGCGTGCAGAATATCCTCGGTGGAGGGATTCATGGTCTGGCCACCGCTCACGATCTGCTGCACGCCCAGATCCCGGAACAGCTGCTGCACGCCGTCACCGGCCGCTACCGCCACAAAGCCCGCCGTCAGCGCCGGGTCTATCTCCGCCGCCTGGGGTGCCGTCGCTTTCTGCTGCTCCTTTACGCTGGCTACCTGCGCCTTGTGCTGCTCTATCATATTTTCGATCTTCAGCTTGGTCAGCATGCCGTAGGTCCCGGCCTTTTCCAGCGCCAGGCCCGGGTGGGCGGTGTGCACATGGCACTTGATGATCTCATCATCGTCCACCACCACTACGCAGTCACCGATGGATTCCAGATAAGCCCGCAGCCCGGCGGGGTCATGCTCGGGGTCGTCCCGCATCACCAGGAACTCGGTGCAGTAGGGGTTGTTGATGTCCACTTCCTCCACCTCGCCGGCGGCATTCACCACGGTGGCAGCTTCCTCGGCAGGGGCGGCAGCAGTGTCACCGGCGGTACCGGGCACCATGCCCTCCCCGGCAAAGACCTGCCGCATCCCCTTCAGGATGTATACCAATCCCTGTCCGCCGGCATCCACCACACCGGCCTTTTTCAGCACCGGCAGCTGCTCGGGGGTCTGGGCCAGCGCCTCCTCGGCATACCGGATAATGAGATCCCATACCTCCAGCGGCGCCATCGTGCCGGTCAGGGCGGCCCGGCTCTTTTCGGCGGCCACTCTCGCCACGGTCAGAATGGTGCCCTCGGTGGGCTTCATGACCGCCTTGTATGCCGCCGCCACGCCGATCTCCAGCGCTTCCACCAGGTCGGCGGCGCCGGCTTCGGTTTTGTGCTTCAGCCCTTTGCTAAAGCCGCGGAACAAAAGCGAGGTGATAACCCCGGAATTGCCGCGGGCGCCCCGCAGCAGCGCGGAGGCCGCTTTACCGGCCACTTCGCCCACGGTGGGGTAGTCATTGTGCAGCAGCTCCTCCCGGGCCGCGCCCATGGTCATGCTCATGTTGGTGCCGGTATCGCCGTCCGGAACGGGAAATACATTCAGGGCGTCTACCTTTTGGCGGTTGTTTTCAATATTATTGGCGCCGGAGATATAGGCCTCCGACAGCTGCTTTGCGGTGATCAAATCGTACGCTCCTTCCGGGTGCGCCGCGCGGCGCTCCCTGCAAATTGCAATAATAAAGAGAGAGCCGTCTTACGCGGTCATCTCATCCACATATACATTTACGCGCGCTACCTTAAAGCCGGTGCATTCCTCCACCGTATAGCGCACATTGTGGATGATGCTCTGCACAATGGCGCTGATATTGATGCCGTAGGTCACGGCAATGTGGATATCGACGATCAGTTTGCCGTCGGTGGTCTTTACCCGCACGCCCTTATCGGGCACATCGCTTTTGGTGATGGCGTAGCGCAGTCCCTGGTAGGTGGAATTGATCATTCCGGCAACGCCGTAGCACTCGGAGGCCGCCATGCCGATCAGGTTGGCAAAGTATTCCTGTGAGATCTCCACGGTGCCCAGTGTGTTTTCGTAGCCTATCATCGTATCCCTCCGTTTTGGCGGCGGCCGTTTTGGGGCGGCCGCTTGGTTTTTGCTGATTTTTTATTATACTATACTTTTTTTGTTCTGGCAAGTACGCGGGTCATTTGTTCAGCAGATGTTCAGTTTACCCATCCACATTCACCCGCTTGATGGAAACCGCCTTGCCGGTTTTTCCGTCCACCTCCAGCAGTACGCCGGAAAGCCGCACCGGCCCCTTCACACTCTCAAACCGGGTGGGCAGCCCGGTCCGGAACCGCCGGATGGCAGGCTCCGGTGCCAGCCCCAGCGCGGAATCGAACACCCCGCACATTCCCGCGTCGGTGATGTAGGCCGTTCCGCCGGGCAGCAGCCGCTCGTCCGCTGTCTGTATGTGCGTGTGCGTCCCGATGACAGCGCTGACCCGGCCATCCAGGTACAGCCCCATACAGATCTTCTCAGAGGTCGCCTCGGCGTGGAAATCCAGGATCTTCACCGGCGCGTCGATCTCCTTCAGCAGCCGGTCCATGCAGTCAAAGGCATTCTCGTGGCTTTCCAGCAGGTAGTTTCCCTGCAGGTTGATGACTGCCACTCTCGGTTTGCCGGGGCAGTCATACAGGCACCAGCCCCGTCCCGGCGCGCTGGCGTGGAAATTCGCCGGCCGGATGATGCGGTCGCTCTCCTCCAGCACCGGGTAAATTTCCCGGCGGCGCAGGGCATGGTTCCCCAGCGTGATCACATCCGCCCCGGCGTCCAGGATCAGCTCAGCGCTCCCCGGCAGAATGCCGTTGCCCTCGGCAGCATTTTCTCCGTTCACTATGGTCATATCCGCCCCGTAAAAGCGGCGCAGGTTCGGCAGCTCCCGCCGCAAAAAATCGCAGCCGGCCTGCCGCACCACATCGCCCACAAATAATATCTTCATCTTCTTACGCCCCACTCATGCTTTATATTGGTTTATCATTTCTGCCCTGCATATCAAAGCCCGGCCCTTCTTTGGCCAGCCCCTGCAAACCGCGGCATACGGCCCGCAGGGCAGCCCGCCTCCGGCGGGCTCGGCGGCTCCGCCGCCGGTTCCGGCTTCGCCGGAACGCCCTGCGGGCCGCCCCGCCGCGCAAACTTTCCCCCTTATTTTACCCCAAATCCGCCCCCTTTGCAATGACCGTTTGTTGCGGTGTCCCGGCTGCCATGATAAAATAAAACCAGCGGGGATAACCCACTATTCCCATACCGGACACCGCTGTCCCCCTGAAAAACACGGCATTTCTCGCTTTGTGTCGTGTTAATCTCACCTGTCCGACGCTATACTGAGGGCGAAAGGAGGCCCCATATGGATCAAATCAGGATCGGAGCGTTTCTCAAAGCGCTCCGCAAGGAAAAAGAATTGACGCAGGAGCAGTTGGCCGAAAAGCTGTCGGTATCCGGCCGAACCGTCTCCCGCTGGGAAACCGGCAGCAACATGCCAGATATCGGTATGCTGATCGAGATCGCCGATTTTTATGGCGTCAGCATCCCGGAGCTTATCAACGGAGAAAGGAAAAGCGAGAATATGAATCAGGAAACAAGAGATACCGCCATCGCCATGGCGGAGTACAGCCAGGTCACAGCAAAAACCGGCAGGTGGAAGGTCATTGGCATCTTGCTTGCCGTTTTCGGGTTGTTCATCATCGTATCAGCTCTGTCCGTCTTTCCCAGCGAGAGCAGCTGGGGCAGTATCTACGCCACGCTGGGCAGCATTATGCTCATCGTCGGCCTCTACCTTATCATCCGCCCGCTGGTCGCAAAATGTGCCATGCGCTTAAGTCTTATCTTTGGCTGTGCCGTGCTGTTGTTCGGCGCCTTCACCCTGTCCGATTATATCGCCGTTACACAATTTCATCAGGTGCCGCGCTTCCGTTACGAAACGGTCTATGACAGCCGCAACCCTGACCAACTGCTGCACAGGACCCTGTTCTTCACTGCCATTCAGCAGAATCCCGGTACCCCGGAGGAGCGGGTCTATATCCTAAAATAACCCCCTTAGAATACCGCAGTTCCTGCCCGTCCTCCCCGCGGCCCCCTGCAAGCCGCAGCATACGGCCGCAGGCCAAACCACCCTTCGGGCGGTTTCAGCGGGCTTCGCCCGCTGGCCCGGCTCCGCCGGGCGGCCTGCGGCCTCATTCTTTCCCTCGCAAGTGCCCCCTTACCCCCATAAATTGCTCCTCATCTGCGGTTCAGTTTGTTGATACCCCCATTTTTGGCGTCTCGCGGAAATCAAAGCCTCCCTTGTGTAAAGGGAGACGGCGCGAAGCGCCGGAGGGATTGTTTCAAAATGACGGGTCGGTCACAGTCTTTCCTACCCCAGGGAACCTTTAAGTGCACCATAGCAAACTATTTTAATACGCTAAAACCCCCGGCCCAATGGACCGGGGGCTTGCTCGCACTGTGGCTGCCCTGTGGAGAGGGGCAGAAAGGAAGGGCTTAGTCCTTCTTCAGGGAGATGGCGGCGGCGGAAACGCCGGTGATAACCACCAGAGCGGCCGCTGCGCCCACGATGTCATTGGCGCCGGTGGCAGGGTTTTGGCTGCCGCCATTGCCGTTGGAGCCGCTGCCGCTGTTGCCGCCATTGCTGGTGGTGGTCGCGGTCAGCGCCTTGTCGGTCACGATGACCGGGCCGGTCAGGGTGCCGCCAAAGCTCAGCAGGCCGGTGGCCTCATCAAACTTGGCGTTCAGGTTCTGCAGGGAACCGTCCTCGCGCACCATGTAGGCGTTGTAGCCCTTTACCATGCCGTCCACGGTGATCTCCGCCGGACGGTTGATGATGACCTGCTCGGCGCCGTAGCCGTAGGAAGCCTTGATGGAAGCGCCAGCCTTGGTCAGGTTGTCGTTCAGGGCCTTCTGGGCCGCGGAGGACAGGGTGGTGTAATTCACGGTGCCAAAGTAGATCTTGTCACCGGCCTTCAGCGGAACAGAAACGGTGACCTTGCCGCCGTTATCCTCGGTAACAGCCTGGTTCCAGCTGCCGCTGGTGATGTACTGGCCATCCACGGTGGCGGCCTTTACAGTATACAGGATCTTACCGGTCTTATCCATGTTGGAAACATTCAGCCCGCCCGCGCCAAATACGGCGTCGGTCTCATCGGCCTTGCGGCCGTAGTCGAAGCACATCGCCAGGATGTGGTCCTCGCTTTTGGCGTTCATGGGGCAGAAGTTATCGCCCGGCTCCTTGGCGGAGAAGTTCGCCAGCTCATCAAAGCTGGTAACATAGGCATAGTTGGTCACGCCGTTTACATCCTTCACATAGCTCACATTCAGCGCCGGGGTGGAAACGCCGTAAACAGTCACCTTAATGCCGGAAATAATAATGTCGGCATTGTTATCCAGCACGGAGGTCTCATTGGCCTTGGTGGTCACCACATACTTGTAGGTGGTTTCATCGGTCTGTACCCAGCCCTGGCTGGCGATGAGGTCGCTGCCTACGGGGATGGTCAGGGTAACGGTATTCTTCTTGGGGTCAAAGCTGCCGTTGGTCTTGCCCCAGTTCTGGTCGGTCAGGCCCAGCTCTTCCTGGGTGAATACGATGGACTGTCCGGGCACGATGGACTGCATGTAGGTGTTGTCGGCCGCGGAGGTGCCGCCGGGGTAGCCGGTCTGGTTCCCGGTGGAAACCGCAAACGCCATGGTGCACACCATCAGCACAGCCAGTGCCAGTGCAAATGCTTTTTTCATGGGTTACTCTCCTTTGGGGTAAAATTATTTTGGTTGGCGAAGTCCCGGCGGCGTGCTCCACATCTGTCCGCCCGGCTTCTGTGGCCCATTGTACCGGCCACGGCCCGTTTCCACAAGATGGAGATTGTAACCAATTTGTCATTTTATGCGTTTTGCCGGTTTTCCGCTGCTTTCTCTCTTTTCATCTGCAAAAATGCCGAATTTTCTGGATTTTTCGCACCATTCTTCCCATTTTTGTCCTCTGCCTCCGCGCTGCCAAAACCTCCAGCCGCATCCAACTCGGCATAATTATTACATTCTGTAACCTCTGCGAAATCCGCTTGCCGCCCAGCCGGCCGGCCCCTGCCTCACCGCCCATTTGCCCTTCAGCCGGGTCCGCATCGCCGCCCTCCGCGGGTCCCAGCAAGCCGCGGCATCGGGCGCAGCCCGTTCCGCCTCCGGCGGAACAAAGCAGGCTCTGCCTGCTTTCGGCGGCTTCGCCGCCGGGGCTGCGCCCGCCGCAAACCTTACCCCTCGCCCCAACCTTACATATAGGCCGGGTCGGCCAGCACCAGCCGGGTCAGGCAGCCGCTCTCGGTGTAGATGATCTTCACCTGGTAAGCCGCCATCAGCCGGTTGCCACTCGTCGCGGATTTCAGATAAATGGCCTGCCCGGGGGCGATGTTGTGCAGCCCCGGCACCGTTACCCGGGCGCTGTGCAGCCCCAGCTGGCTCTTCATCACCCGCCGGTAGGCGTCCAGCGCCGGGTTGCCGGTGTATTCCCCGGCCGGAATGATGTACCGGTTGCGCCGCACCTGCTGCTCGTTGCCAAAGGGATTGCTGTATAGCTGGGAATAGGCCCCGCCCGCATCCCGGTAAACAATGGTGGAAAGCGGGCTGCTCCGCCGGGTGATGTGCTCCAGCGAGCAGTACCGCAGCACCCCGGTCTCGTTTACCGCGTTGCTGATGATAATGGGGTCATCGCCGGTCAGCGTCTCCACCACCACGGTGTTTGCGGCGGTGATGTGCGGTTCCCGGCCGTACAGCCGGAAGCACAGAATACAAAACGCCTCCCACACCGAATGTCCCTTCCCCAGCTGGAAGGTCGCCGCGCTGGCGGTGGTATTGGGCAGTGAAAGCCCGGTAAAGCCCAGCGCTTTCAGCTCCGTGTTAAAGTAAGCCTGCGCCGTCAGGTCGGTGTAGGTCTTAGGCAGCGCTTCATTGTCGCACAGCAGCGCCCCCGGCGTCCGGGCACTGATGCTGACATATGCCCCGTTCCCATCCACCGAGCGCACGATCTCATCGCACAGCCCGGCAAACAGCGCGTCAGTGCCGTGCTTTACCTGTATTTTGGTCAGATCATCCAGTGCCCCCTCATGCGGCAGGGTGATATCCAGCTGCCACGCCGGGGAATCCCATGCCCTGGTGATGACCATGGAGCTGGGTTCTTTCAGCGAGATGGTCTCATTCCCCAGCGTCAGCCCCAGCAGCTCAATCGACATGGTGCTCCTCCTTTCCGGCCGCTCTTGGCCCCGGCCATCCCGGCAGATTTGTTTGTTCCGCCAACCCAGCATCTGGAATACCGTCCGGTTTCAGCGTGTCCTGTCGGGCCGGTGCCTGTCCCGAAGGGACATTCCATTTCTTTTGGCCGGCCGGCGCGGCGGCTCTATTTTTCGCCGATGCGGGAGCGGCTGCTTTTTGGCGGGCCGTTCTTGGCCCCGGCCATCCCGGCAGACTTGTTTGTTCCGTCATCCCGCCGTCCAGAATACCTCCCGGTTTCAGTGTGTCCTGTCGGGCCGATGCCTGTCCCGAAGGGACACGCCATTTCATTTGGCCGGCCGGCGCGGCGGCTCTATTTTTCGCCGATGCGGGAGCGCCCGCTTTTTTGCGGGCTGCTATCGGCCCCGGCAGTCCACCCGGCCCGATTCTTTTTCTCCGTTCAGTCCACATAGCGCGTCCCCTCCCGGTCAGTGGAAGCGATCAGCTCGGTGAATTCCGCGGTGTACCGCAGCACCGTGCCGTCTCCCTCCCCGGTATAGCTCAGCGCAGTGGGGAAGGCCACCACCACCCCCATTCCGGGAATGCGCAGATTACCGGCGGTGGCCTGCCACATCAGGGCCTCCAGGGCGGTGTACTGGGCCTTGGCGTTGGCCCCGTAAAAAATCCCCTCCGCCCGGATGACCCGCCGGGCCAGCCCCAGGTTCTGGTGGATCGGCCCGTATTCCGGGCAGTGGGCGGTGGCTATGCGGGTCTCGGTGGTCACCGTTATCTTCTCCGGGTTGTGCGGAAAGGTGAAGGTCTTAAAGCTCATTGTCGTCATGGAAGGTTTCCTCCTCTCAGTACAGCGGCTCGCCGCAGCGGTCCATCTCCGGGGCCAGCCGCAGCTGGCGGCGCTGCAGGGCGCTCAGCTCGGTCTCCAGCGTGGCGGTATCCTGCAGGGGGATCTCCCGGATGACGGTCTTTTCCTCCAGTCGGGTGTTTCCCTCCCGGCGCAGGCTGGCCGCCGCCTCCGGCTCCCGGATGACCGCGGTCACGGGCTTTGCTTCCTGGGCCATCATGCCCCACCTCCTTCTCCTGCCCGTCCTATGCGCGCGGAGCCCGGCCCCCGGCGGCGCCGCGGCAGCCTCCGGCTGCCGCCGCCATACGGCGGTCGGGCGCTTTCAGCGCCCCGCGGCGCCGCCGGGCCCTTACTCAGCAGTCGATTCATCCCCGGTCACCTCCGTTCGGGCCTTGGCCGCCAGCGTGCCCCGCAGCCAGATCAGCGGCCGGCGGGTCTCCTCCTCTATGGCGGTCCATTCGCAGCCGGTGTACTGCACCGTCTGCCCGTTTCTTGTAATTTTCACGGTAAAATTACTCATTGTATAAAAATCCGCGGGATTTTCCCATTTTATCTGCTCCAGCTGCAAAATGTGCGTCACCGTGCCGGGCAGAAAGGTTAGCGGCTCGGTGCTGCCATAGGGCCGTACCGCCGTCACCGCCCGGCTGGATTTGACCTCATACCCGGCGGCATGGGCCAGCACCGTGCCCCCCGCCTCAATGGTGATCCCCCCAAGGGAGTGGATGATCTGGTTCATGCCTCATCCTCCTCTTCGGGGGCCTCGGCCAGCGCGCAGCAGACCTTCAAAAGCCCCCGGCGGGCAAAGGCCCCGCACCCCCGGTCAAAGCCGACCTCGGCCCACTCCAGCCCGGTCACCCCGCAGGGGAAATCCCCCCGCAGCGTCAGCGCCGTGATGGCGTCGGTCAGGGCCTCCACCGCCTCCATGCTGTCCCGGTGCAGGGCGGTCAGCCGCAGGCCCACCTCCAGCAGCAGGGGAGTGCTGCCGGGCAGGGTGTCCTCGCTGCGCTTCACACTGTGGTCGTTCAGCACCAGGGTGGTCACCCCGGCGGCCAGCGGCCTTCTCACCGTCGGCATGCTGTATAGAATTTCACACTCGCCCAGCAGCGGCAAAAGGTACACCGCCAGCTGCTGCCGCAGATCAAAAAGACTGGTTATTTGCATGCTGTCACCTGCCCAAAGTAAAATTTTCCGCCGCTCATTTCCCCGGCGGCCGCCGCCAGGTATTCCTCACACAGCGCCTTGGCCGCCGCCAGGGTGTCCTTATTCACCAGGGCCGCCGCCCCCACATGGGGCAGGCTGCTTCCGCTCATCTGCGCCAGGCACCAGCGGTAGTAGGCCAGCGCCGCCGCGGCACTGCCCAGGGGCTCCGCCGCGGGGAGAGCCGACCGCCGTTTGGCGGTCAGCTGCTCCATGGCGTCCCGGCAGTAGGGCAGGCAGGCTTGCAGTTCCTCCCCGGTCAGCCCGGAAAACACCGCGAATTTTTGCAGGATCAGTTCGATATCCATGTTGCTGCCTCCTTCATTCTGTCGGTCATCGCGCGTCAGGCGGTTTTCAGGGTCATCACCTTCACCGCGTCGGGGAAGATCATCGAGAAGCCAGCGGTGGAGGAAACAGCGGCACGCTCCAGCTGGCAGTCGATCAGACGGTCGGCGTCCACGGTCACGGCGTCGCCTACCACCATTTCCAGGGCGTAGCGGCGGTCCAGCGCGATGATGGTCCCATCAGCCACCGCGTCGCAGAGGATCATCTCAGCGCCCAGCGGGGTGCCCAGCTTGCCGGTATTCTGGAAGTGCAGGCCGGTGGCGGGATCGCTGAAGGCGGAAAGCCCCAGGATGGCGGCGGCGGTCTTGGCGTTCACCAGCAGGGTATTCATCTGGTAGGCGGTAAACTTGCTCCACAGGGTCAGCAGATCGCTGTAAGCCAGGGTAGTGGCCGCGGTGGTCAGCTTGGCGGGCGCGCTGCCGGTGGAGCCGTCGCCGTTCACCAGCACATCCACGGCGTCCTTCATCTGGCAGCGGGCGATCTCAGCGCCGATGCGGCGCAGCGCCAGGGTGAAAAGATCCAGCCGCTGGAACTTGACCGCCTCGTAGGAGGCACGCAGCATGCGGCCGCGTTTTTTCAGGGCGGTGGTCTTGTCCTTCAGGCTGATGGTGGTGGTGGAAAGGGCGGCGGCCTCACTGGTCACATCGGCCTCCAGGTCGTCGTTGGTAACAAGGCCGCGGTAATCGGTGGCGGAAATAAGGGTGCGGGCGGCCACAATGGAGGAAAGCGGGTCATTCTCCTCCATGCCCTGGCGGATGGCTCTCATCAGGTATTCGGGGAACAGCACGGCGCTCTGTCCGTTCTGGAAGAACTTCTCCAGTGCGCTGGAGTGGCTGCCGCCCACCTGGATGTCAAAGCGCTTGAGCTGGCGCTGGAAGGCATCCAGATGGCCCAGTTCGGTGCCGCGGTAATTCTCGGTGGGGTCCATCTTTTCCAGCCGCTCGGCAAAGCTCTCGCCGCAGCCGCGGTACAGGGATTTCTGGATGTTCAGTTCTTTGTAGTTATTGTTCATGTGTTTTCTCTCCTCTTTCTCATCAGATGCAAAATGCACGGTTATCGGTTTCATTCTCCGGGGCCGGGGCGGTCTGCACCACCGGCGCAAAGCGCCTTTCGGCCTGCTGCTTCATCAGGGCGGCCAGCTCCTCCAGTTCGGTGACGGTCAGCGGGGCCATGCTCTTTTCCAGCAGGGCGGGGCTCATCTGCGGCTGGGCCAGCATGGTCCGCCTGCGGATGGCATCACACAGGCTCTGCCGGTAGCGGCCGGCCTCCTCGCTCTTTTCCTCCAGTTGTGCTATATGCTTTCTCAGCCTATAGGCCGCGGCGGCATCCAGGTGCAGCTCGCCCCGCTCCATTTCGGCTATGGCCCGCTCCGGGGTCAGATGCAGGGTCTTGCGGGCGGTGTGGCTTTTGGTCACCCCGGCGGCCGGCTGGGCCGGCACCGCCACAAAGCTCCATTCATAGGCATCGGTGGGGTCCTCCAGCAGGGTGTAGCACAGCCTGCCGCCGTACTTTTTGCCGGGCTGGTGGCCGCAGGTCGTTTCCTGGCGGTCCGCCCCGCAGATGGAACAGACCTTTCTGCCGATGGAGCAGCCCACGCTCACCTCCTTCTTGATGCCGCCGTCGATCTCCAGAATGAGGTCGGCATTGGCGGCGGTGCGCACCATGTAGGCCCAGGCCTTCAGGGCCTTGTAGGGCTCGTCCCGGTGGTTCAGGCGGCCGGGCTCCTCCTCCACCGC
Source organism: uncultured Clostridia bacterium (assembly GCA_937907305.1). Taxonomy (GTDB): domain Bacteria; phylum Bacillota; class Clostridia; order Oscillospirales; family Ruminococcaceae; genus Angelakisella. The sequence goes on from CALERQ010000040.1 coordinate 13,830, forward strand.
GCAGCGGTAGATGCGGGCGGTCTGCTTTTCTCCGCGGGGGTCGTGGTCAAAAATACCGGTCTTTCCGCAGAACAGCACCGCCAGCTTTTCCAGCGCCGCGTCGGTAAAGCATTCGTGGTCCCGGTCCAGGTCGTTATCGCACAGCACCAGCGGGAAGGTGTAGACCTCCTCGGCGGTCAGTCTGCGGCGGCTGTACCGGGCAATGGCCTCCAGCTCCGCTTCGGTCACAGGGCAGCCTTCGGCTGGGATATTGGCTTGGTTCATACTTTCACCTCCTTACCGGCCCATGCGGCCGGCTTCTGTTTTGCTTCTTTGGCCCCGCCCCGCGAACCAAAGGCCATTCCGGCTGCTTTGGCTTTTGTCACGGGCCGGTTCCCGGCTGGGATGTTGGCTTTGCTCATACCGTTTCCTCCTGTTTGGCTTCACGGGCCAGCTTGCGTTCCAGTTCCTCGGCCTTGGCCCTTGTCAGGCGGGCGGTGGCCTCCTCGGTTTCATCCTGCAGGCTGATGGGCGCCCATTCCACCGCGACTTCCGGGGCAAAGCCCTGACTGCGCAGGTACAGCCCGGCGATTCTGGCAAGGACGGGGGTAAGCAGCCGCCGGTAGGATTCCAGTTCGCCGGTGAGCAGATCGCTCTGCTGGCTGCTCATCCGCTCGGTGCTGCTCCAGCTCAGGCCCAGCAGGAAGGGCGGCAGCCCCAGCTTGGCCACGATCTGCTCCAGCAGCTGGCGGACGGGGACCTCGGTGGCGATAAACTGGTTATCGGCCCCGATGACCCGGATATCCACATCGCCCACCGCCACAAAGTCCCGGATCTCGCCTTCGGCGGCGGCCTGCATGGCGGTGCTCCACTCCCGGCTGATCTCATTTGCCACAGCGGCGGCATCGGTGCCATCGCCGGGCGTGGGACGGTAGGTAACGGCGTACCGCAGGTTGCCCATCCGCTCAAAGTTCTTGCCGATGGCGGAGTAGATCTGCAGCAGCACCCGGGAGATGGCCGGCAGGCCGGAAAGCAGCGACTGGCCGGTGATCTCTCCTGGGGCCGGGTGCAGCGCGGTGAACAGGATGAGCTCGGGGCAGGGCAGGGGGCGTCGGTTTTGGCCCTCCCCGGTGCAGATGACCGCTTCCAGCGGGCTGCTGCCCTGCTGGAAACTGAGGTGGGAAAGCGGCGGCAGGTACAGCCCCAGAATCTTTTCCCGGTCGTGGTCCAGCACCACCTCGCCGACGGCGTTGCCGTAGCACAGCAGGCTATCAAGATACTGGCCGGCAAAGGCCGCCAATCCCCGGCCGCTGGCCCCTACCGGCACTTCCGCCGCAAAGCGGGAGAGCAGCGGCTGGGCTTCCGGTTCGGCGGCGGTGAGGGTAAAATCCACCGTCAGCCGGACGATTTTTTGCAGGGCGGCATCGATGATGGGGATGCTCTGCCGCAGGGCCCGGTACAGCGGGGCCTCCGCCGGTAAAAAGCGCTGGGGCTGCCAGTGCTCCGGCCGCGGCTGGGGCGCTGTTTGAACCGCGGCCCGGGTCGTTTTTTTGTTTTTGGGATCGAAAATACCCAATGTTCGGATTCCTCCTTTCGGGATGGCCGGTTCTTGTTCCGTGGCCGCCGGGGGAGGGCGGCCACGCCCGGGAAACCGGTAAGCCCGGGATTTGCTGCGGGGGAAGGCCGTTCGGCGCGCGCGGGGCAGAAGCTCCCGCGCCTGGGCGGCCCGCAGGGCAGCCCGCCCGCGGGCGGGCTCGGCGGCTCCGCCGCCGGTTCCGGCGCAGCCGGAACGCCCTGCGGGCCGGGCCGGTGCCGTTTGACCGGCCTTCCCCCGGTTCAGGTACCGGCCGGCTGCCGGGGGAGGGCAGCGGCGTGGAAAGCGGGCTGGTTCTTTGGAGTGGGGGAGAGCACGGTGGAAACGAAGTACCGGATCTCATCCATGGCGTGGTCGTTTTCCTTGCGGGGCCGGTCCTCGGGGGCGTTTTCCTCCCAGCGGTACTGGGCAAACTCCCGGATGGTATCCCGGCAGGCGGCCGAAAACAGCAGCCTGCCGCTGCGCAGCAGCTCGCTGACCCGGCGGATGCCGTCAAGGACCTCATTTTTGGCGGGGAGGACGGTGTAGACGCCGTGACGACGGATACACTCCATAAAGCTGGCGGCTGACGGGTCCACCGTCACACCCTGTATGGGACGATCCCCGGCCAACTGACAAAGGGCCATGTAGTACTCCTCATCGGTTTTCTGTACTCCCTCCCGGCGGGAATCGTGGTAGTACTCCGCTGCCCGGTACCAGTTTCCATCGGCGGGGCAGTAGCCCCACAGCCCGATGGAGCAGGGGTTGACGGTGCCGTAATCACAGCTGAGGTACCACTGGGTAAGACCCGCCGGCAGGCGCTTCACAACATGGGTTTGCGGAGAGAACATGGGGTAGACCGCCCCGCTGGGGGCACACCACTCTCCCAGCACGAACCGCCGGTAGAAGGAGCCGGAATACAGTCCCTCGTACCGCCGCCGGATCGCCGGCGTCAGGGAGGGGTTATCCCGCATGGTGAAGTGGAGATAGAGGCAGTTCTTTTCCCGTGCCTTCTCGATCCACTCCCGGTAGAACCAGTGAAAGGGATGCTCCGGATTGCAGCAGAACCAGTACCGCGAGCCCGGCACCGAACAGCGGGCCAGTGCCTGCTCCACAAAGGAGCGGGGCATCAGGGCGACCTCATCCAGCAGGACCCCGGCCAGGGTGACACCCTGGATGAGGGAGGCGCTGCCTTCATCCCGCCCGCCGAAGAGGTGGAACCGGTTTTCGTACTTACCCAGCCCCACCGTAAGCACCCGCCGCCCGGCAACGAACCGGCACCGGTACCCCATCCCCCGCAAAATGGGGAGGAGGGGTTCCAGCAGGTTGCGCTGGAGGGAGAGGATGGTTTTGCCGCAGAGGGCAAAATCCCGGCCGGAAAAGCAGTGGGTCGCCCACATCACGAAGGAGAGGGAAAGACACAGCGTTTTTCCGCTGCGCACCGCCCCATCGCACAGGATGGCGTCTTTTTCGCGATCCGGGGAGCCGGGGCGCCACCAGGTGAGCACCCGCAGCTGCTTTTTGCTGAAGGGGGCAAAGCGCATCACTCGTCCTCCTCATCCCCGGCCGCGGCCCCGGCAGCGACGGCATCCAGGAAGCCGAAGGCATCCTGCTGGACGGCGGTCTCCTTCTGCTGGGCGGCCAGCCGGTCCAGGGCCTCCAACCGGTCGAAGAAGGTGATCTCCAGTCCGCCCTTGGCCTGGCTGATCTTGGAAATGTTGTAGAGATCCATCTCCTCCAGGGGCAGGGTCTCGCCTTCGGTGGGGAACATCAGCCGGACGGCATCGGTGACCGGGCCGAAGGCCAGCCGGCGGTAGCCTTCCTCCGCGGTGGCGGTGAGGCCCTCGCCGCCCAGGGCGGCTTCCACCTGCCGCAGGTAGTTCTGGGCCAGGGGCGTTTGCAGAAGGCGGAGGGCTTCCTCCCGTTTTTCGGGCGCTTTGAAGCAGCGGTCAGCGGCTCCCTGGGCATCGTGCGTGAGGGCGAACCAGTGGCAGAAAAGTTTTTGCCGGGCGTTCAGATAATTTGGTAATTGCTGCATATTGAAACAACTCCTTTCACTAATACGGCAAAATCGACCCTTTTTTGCAGTTGAAAGGTTAATATT
>CALERQ010000041.1 GCA_937907305.1 uncultured Clostridia bacterium
CGCTCCGCTCACCACCTCCCTTTACACAAGGGAGGCTTTGGATTGGTACACTGCCGGCAGGCGCTAATGAAACCTTAACCACAATTTACTTTTTCTTCATAATTTCGGAATCTCCGGGACAAAATATCCCGATAGAATAGAAGCTGAGATATTCTGCGCCTTTGGGCGCGGACCAAAACACAAGGAGGACTTCCACCATGCCGATGGGCTACTACTATGGCTACGATTACACCTGGTACCTGCTGGTGCTGCCGGCCTTCCTGCTGGCACTGTGGGCGCAGTTCCGGGTAAAGGCCACCTATTCCAAATATTCCAAGATCCGCAGCGTGCGGGGCCGCACGGCGGCGGAGGTCGCGCGGCAGATCCTGAACAACCACGGGCTGAGCTATGTGCAGGTGGACCAGATAGGCGGGGAGCTGACCGATAACTACGACCCCCGCACCAATATCGTGCATCTTTCGCAAGGGGTGTATAACAGCACTTCCATTGCGGCCATAGGGGTGGCGGCGCACGAGTGCGGTCATGCCGTGCAGCACGCCGAGGAATACGGCCCGCTGAAGCTGCGCAGCGCCATTATCCCCATTACCAATATCGGGTCTTCCCTCTCCATCCCCATCTTTTTCATCGGGCTGCTGTTTAATTACACCCTGCTGATGAACATCGGTATTCTGCTGTTTGGGCTGGTGGCGCTGTTCCAGCTTATCACCCTGCCGGTGGAATTTAACGCGAGCCACCGGGCGCTGGCCACCATAGAGGAGCGCGCCCTGCTGACCGAGGACGAGGCCCGGGGCGCCAAACGGGTGCTTTCCGCCGCGGCGCTTACCTATGTGGCGGCGCTGGCTTCCACCCTGGCCCAATTGCTGCGGCTTATTATCATAAGCCGGGGCAACCGCCGGAACTGACGCCATGGCAGACGCAAGACTGACCGCCCTGCGGGGCCTCAATGAGGTCTTTGGGCAGGGGGGCTACTCCAACCTGGTGCTGGAGAGCCTGATGCGGAAAAATGAACTTATCGGGCAGGAACGGGCCTTCTGCACCGCGCTGTTTTACGGTGTGGTGGAACGGCGCATCACGCTGGACTGGGTGCTGGGGCGGTATTCCCGGCAGCCGGTGGAAAAGCTTTCCCCTGCCGTGCGGGATATCCTGCGGCTGGCGGTGTACCAGCTGCTGTATATGCCCTCCATCCCGGAGCGTGCCGCCGTGAATGAGGCGGTAAAAGAGACCCGCGCGATGCGTGTTTCCTCCGCCAGCGGGTATGTGAACGGGGTGCTGCGGGCCTTCCTGCGGGACGGCAAAAAAATTGCCCTGCCGCGCGAGCCCCTGGCTGCTCTTTCGGTTCAATATTCGGTGCCGAAGGAGCTGATCTCGCTGTGGCGGCAAGGCTATGGGGAGGAAGCGGCCCGGGCCATTCTGGAGGGCTGCCAAAGCCCGGCGCCGCTTTTTATCCGGGTGAATTCCCAAAAGACCACCGCCGAAGCGCTGATAGAAAAGCTGGCGGAGCAAGCTATCACCGCCGAAAAGACCCCGGTGGAAAACGCCCTGCGGCTGGAGAATGCCGGAGATGTGACCCGGCTGGCGGCTTTTCGGGAGGGGCTGTTCCATGTGCAGGATCTTTCCAGCCAGAAGTGCGCCGCCGCACTGGACGCGCGGCCCGGCCAGCGGGTGCTGGATGTCTGCTCGGCCCCGGGGGGAAAGAGCTTTACCCTGGCGGAACGGATGGAGGACACCGGAAGCCTGCTGGCGATGGACCTTTACCCCCACCGGCTGAAGCTGGTGGAGGACGGCGCGGCCCGTTTGGGGCTTCGCTGCATCCAGACAAAGGCGAACGACGCCCAAATTTACGATAAATCCTTGGGAGTATTTGACCGCATCCTGTGTGATGTGGTATGCTCCGGTTATGGGGTCATCCGGCGCAAGCCGGAGATCCGCTATAAGGACCCCGCCGAAGCGGCGGCCCTGCCGCAAACGCAGCTGGCCATCCTTACGGCCTCCGCCCGGTACCTGGCCCCCGGCGGACGGCTGGTATACAGCACCTGCACCCTGAATCCCGCCGAGAATGAGGGCGTGGTAAACGCCTTTTTGCGGGAGCATGGGGAGTTTGCCCTGTGCGGGGAGCCCGTGATCTGCCTGTCGGAACAAACCGGCGGGGATGGCTTTTTCTATGCGGTGCTGGAGAAAACACTGTAAATGCCTGCGGCTTGTTATGGTGATAGCCTGCTATCGCCTGGCGGCGGGGCCTTTTGCAAAGGCGTAGTTAGCACCGCTCGCCGCGGAGGCGTTCCTTTTGTGCGTACAAAAGGAACCAAAATACGCTTGGGGCTGTGCCCCAAGACCCCCTTGCCGCTAAGCTGCGGCTGGATACGAACGATGCCAAGGCATCGTCCGTACAGCGCCGCAGATACGCTCTCAAGGTGCCTGCGGCGCATTTTAATTTGGTTTCTGCAAACCAATAGCAGGAAGTCACGCTGTCGAGACTATGGGTTGAACAAGTAGCTGTTTGGATAGACGGCCCCTCCCCCGCTGCGGGGGAGGGGAACGGGGTGGGGGCAGATGCGCC
>CALERQ010000042.1 GCA_937907305.1 uncultured Clostridia bacterium
GCATCACCATCGGCGACCAGGTCGTATTCGATAGCGCCATGGGCATCAATGTTCCCGCCAATAAACGCCGCGTCGGCTTTCTGTTCCAGAACTATGCTCTATGGCCCAATATGACCGTTTACGAGAATATCTCCTTCGGCCTTACCAATGTCAAGGAAGCCCTGCCCAAGATCGATTTCGACACCCGCATCAACGCCCGCCTGGCAGAGATCCTCTCTACCCCCAGTGAGGTAACCAAGGTGCTGGAGGAATGCCGAGACAAAAAGGGTAAGCTGGATGACAAAAAAGCGCTGCTCAAACTCATCGATACCTTTACCATCAGCCAGTTCACTGCCAAAAAGCTACTGGGCTACCACCTGGAGGATGGCAAAGATGTCAGTGCCGAAGCCGCCGCCCTGCGGGAAAAGGCGGAAGCTGCCCGCAAGGCACTGGAAGCCACCGGCGGCAGCTACGATGCCGATTACGCCATCTATAAGGACGGCCAGCCCGTCACCGAGGTGCGCAAGCTCACCAAGGAAGAGATCGACCTCACCGTGCGCCGGGTGGCCCGCATCGTCAAGATCGGCATGTTTATGGACCGCTACCCAGCCGAGCTTTCCGGCGGCCAGCAGCAGCGTGTGGCCATCGCCCGCACCCTGGCGCCGGAGCCCTCCGTCCTGTTCATGGATGAGCCGCTTTCCAACCTGGATGCCAAGCTGCGCCTGGAAATGCGCTACGAACTGCAGCGTCTGCATGTCGAAACCGGCTCCACCTTCGTCTATGTTACTCACGACCAGATGGAAGCCATGACCCTCGCCACCCAGATCTGCCTCATCAATAACGGTGTACTGCAGCAGTACCAGCCGCCTCTCACCGTCTATGGCCATCCGCAGAACCTCTTTGTCGCGGATTTCGTCGGCAATCCCTCTATCAACTTTGTGGAGGCCAAAGGTGCCCAGCAGCCGGATGGCAGCATCACCCTCGATATTCTGGGCGGCGTCAAAGCCGTTTTCCGTCCTAAGGATGGTCTGGACCTTGCCGCCTGGTTTGCCGAGCGGGACCGCAAAGCGGCAGAGCGTGCCGCAGAGCGCCTGGCCAAATCGCAGGAAAAAGGCTATGTAGAAAAGGGCAATAAGGATGAGCCTTTCCGCTACCATATCGCCAAAGTCGAGGAGGAGGACGACTCCCTGCAGGAAGAACCCATCCTCACCAATGAGGATCTCGTCCTCGGCATCCGCCCCGAGTTCCTCAATATCACCAGTGAAGCCCCCCTCAAGGGTGAAATTTACGGTGCCATGCCCACCGGTATGGAATCCACCATCAAGGTCTATGTCAATGGGTTCCTGCTTACCGGCGTGGTATTCGGCAGCAGCCTGTTTACCATCGGTGAGCAGCACAGCATCAGCTTTACCGGCCACCACATCATGCTCTTCGACCGCCAAAGCGGCGATTGCATCGCTCTTGGCTCGCTGGAAACCCTGTAATTCTCCTCCCTATATAGAAAGCGCCCCCGTCCCGGCTTGGGATGGGGGTTCGCTTTTTCGATTTCTGCTTGCCACGCAATCCGGCGGGCACTCCTTCCGCTTACCGTCGCGCCGCCCCCGCTTCGCTCGGGGACGGCGCTCCCCGCTTCAGGAGCGCCCGCCTGCTTTCTATTACTTATTCGTTCAAATCTTCTCTACGCCCAGTGTGGCCTTCTCTCCGTTCAGGTCCCACTCCTTGGTGTAGCCCACAGGGGTGCCCACAGTCAGGCTCTCCGCCAGCGTAGCACTGGTGATCTCCGTCTTTCGCGCCTCAGCTACGGCAGTCACCTTTTCGCTGCCCTCCATGGTGATGCGGATATGATCCGTCACCTCAAAGCCCGCTTCCTTGCGCATGGTCTGCACCTTGCTGATGATCTCCCGCATAAAGCCCTCCTCGATGAGCGCGGGGGTCAGCACGGTGTCAATCGCCACTGTGATGTCGCGGTCGGATACGGTATAGAAGCCCTCCCGCTGCGTCGTTTCGATCAGCAGATCATCGGCGGTCAGCTCCACCGGGCCCTCGCCAAAGTCAAAGCTCAGCTTGCCTTCGCTATCCAGAATCGCCTTGGCGGCACGGCCGTCCAGGTTCGCCAGCGCCTCGCGGATCTTGCCCAGCTGCTTGCCGTACTTGGGGCCCACAGTCTTCAGCTGCGGCTTAAAGTTGTAGCTCACAAAGCCCTCCACCTCTTTGGTGAAGATGACCTCCTTGATATTCAGCTCCTCCCGGATGATGTCCATATAGAAGCCGTCCAGATCCTTATCGGCCTTCACATACATCTCGGCAAGGGGCTGGCGGTTCTTGCGGTTGGCGCCGTTGCGGGCGGCGCGGCCCAGCTCCACGATGCGGATGATCTCATCCATCTTGCTTTCCAGCTCTTTGTCGATCCACTTTTCCTCCACCGTGGGGAAGTCGCACAGATGAATGCTTTCCGGCGCGGTCTTATCAATGCTGCGGACAAGGTTCTGGTAAATCGCTTCCGCCAGGAACGGCACCATGGGGGCCGCCGCCTTGGCGATGGTCACCAGCGCGGTATACAGCGTCATGTAGGCGGCTATCTTATCGGCCTCCATACCGGAGGCCCAGTAACGCTCACGGCCGCGGCGCACATACCAGTTGCTCATCTCATCCACGAAGCTCTGCAGGGCCTTGGCCGCTTCTGGAATACGGTAGTTCGCCAGGTGGTCATCCACTGCCTGTACGGTGCTGTAAAGGCGGCTCAGCAGCCAGCGGTCCATTACCGTCAGGTCATTGGGGTTCAGGGTATATTTCGTCGCGTCAAAGTTATCGATATTGGCATACAGCACAAAGAACGCGTAAGTATTCCACAGCGTGCCGATGAACTTGCGCTGGCCCTCGATGACCGCCTTGCCATGGAAGCGGTTGGGCAGCCACGGGGCGGAATTGATATAGAAATACCAGCGGATCGCATCGGCGCCGTAGGTCTCCAGCGCCTCAAAGGGGTCGACGGCATTTCCCTTGGATTTACTCATCTTCTGCCCGTTCTCGTCCTGCACATGCCCCAGCACAATGACATTCTTAAAGCAGGCACGGTTGAACATCAGGGTGGAGATGGCATGCAGCGAATAGAACCAGCCGCGGGTCTGATCCACCGCCTCGCTGATGAAGTCGGCGGGGAACTGCGCCTCGAACAGCTCCTTGTTCTCAAAGGGATAGTGATGCTGTGCAAAGGGCATGGAGCCGGAATCGAACCAGCAGTCGATGACCTCCGGCACACGGTGCATCTTCTTGCCGCACTTGGGGCAGCGGATGGTCACAGCGTCAATGAAAGGACGGTGCAGCTCGATGTTCTCGGGGCAGTCGTCGCTCATCTCTTTCAGTTCCTTGATGGAACCAACGGCATGGCGTTCCCCACATTCGCACTCCCAGATATTGAGAGGGGTGCCCCAGTAACGGTTGCGGCTCAGGCCCCAGTCCTGGATGTTCTCCAGCCAATCGCCAAAGCGGCCCTTGCCGATGCTTTCCGGGATCCAGTTGATGGTATTGTTGTTGCGGATCAGGTCGTCCTTTACCGCCGTCATCTTGATGAACCAGCTCTCGCGGGCATAGTACAGCAGGGGGGTATCGCAGCGCCAGCAGAAGGGATAATCATGCTCAAACTTGGGTGCATCGTACAGCAGGCCCCGGCTTTCCAGGTCCACCAGCACCTTGGGGTCGGCGTCCTTTACAAAAAGGCCTGCAAAGGGCGTTTCCTCGGTCATATGGCCCTTGCCATCCACAAACTGCACAAAGGGCAGGTCATAGCGGCGGCCTACCTGGGCATCGTCCTCACCAAAGGCCGGCGCAATGTGAACGATACCTGTACCGTCGCCCATGGTAACATAGTCGGCGCAGGTCACATAAAAGCCCTTTTTCTTCTGTTTTTCGGCGCACTCCGCCGCGCAGGCGAAAAGCGGCTCGTATTCTTTATGCTCCAGTGCGGTGCCGGGCATCTCCTCCAGCACCTCGTAGGCCGGGGCGTCCTCGGTCTTCAGCTTGCCCAGTACGGTATCCAGCAGCGGCTGTGCCATGTAGTAGGTGTAGCCGTCGGCAGCCTTCACCTTGCAGTAGGTGTCCTTGGGGTTCACACACAGCGCCACATTGCTGGGCAGCGTCCATGGGGTGGTGGTCCACGCCAGGAAGTAAGCATCCTCACCCTTCACCTTAAAACGCACAATGGCACTGCGCTCCTTTACGGCCTTATAGCCCTGCGCCACCTCGTGGCTGGAAAGCGGGGTCCCGCAGCGGGGGCAGTAAGGCACGATCTTAAAGCCCTTATACAGCAGCCCGCGATCGTAAATGCTCTTCAGCGCCCACCATTCGCTTTCGATGTAGTTGTTATCATAGGTGACATAGGGGTTGTCCATATCCGCCCAAAAGCCGACAGTGCGGGAGAAGTCCTCCCACATGCCCTTGTACTTCCACACGCTTTCCTTGCAGTGGGCGATAAATGGCTCCAGACCGTATTTTTCAATCTGGTCTTTGCCATCCAGGCCCAGCTTCTTTTCCACCTCCAGCTCTACCGGCAGGCCGTGGGTATCCCAGCCGGCCTTGCGGGGCACCATATAGCCCTTCATGGTGCGGTAGCGGGGAATCATATCCTTGATGACGCGGGTCAGCACATGGCCGATATGGGGCTTGCCGTTGGCCGTAGGAGGACCGTCATAAAAGATATATGGGGTGCCCTTTTTGCGGGAATCAATGCTCTTTTCAAAGATATGCTCCTCTTCCCAAAAGGCCTCTATCTTCTTTTCCTGCTCCACAAAATTCACATTGGGAGAAACGCTCTGGTACATTTCGTTTTTACTCCTTTCGTCTTGCCATTCCTTTTGTTTCGGTCTGCGGCAGGGCGGTTTTTCTTTTGGCTTACCTCCCCGGCGGCGCGGTAAAAACGGTGCTGGGCTGCGTTGCCCTTGACAGGCGCAAGCCCGCCTTGCGTCGGGCGCCAGCCTGCCTGCGGCCTGCCTTGTCCATCATCCGTTTTTCCCTTGCCCCGCCTTTTCGGTCTACCAATAAAAAACCGCCCCATCCCATAACAGGACGGAGCGCCACGCACTTCGCTTATAAACCACCTATTACG
>CALERQ010000043.1 GCA_937907305.1 uncultured Clostridia bacterium
TGGGGCACAGCCCCAAGTGTGTTTTGCCTACTTTTGCACAAACAAAAGTAGGCCCACGCCGGGCAGGCGTACAGGCCGTCACCCTCCGGTGACTCCGCCCCGCTGACAGGCGAGATGAAATTTGGTATAGAAGGGGGTCGCGGGGGATGGGGCGCGGGACTGCGATTGGCCGAGGAGGGGCCTCGGCGGCAGCCGAACCCGCCGCTTTTCCCGATTGACAGCCCGGTCCTTTTTGACTATTATGGAGGTGGAAAATATCCCCCCCCGAAAGGAGTGCTGAAATATGAGTAAAGAACAGGCTGAGCTGCGCCGCTGGCTGGAGGAAGTGACCGACCCCGAGCTTGCCGCTGAGCTGGTTTCCATCCGCAATGAGGAAAAAGAGGTGCATGAGCGCTTTTACCGGTCGCTGGAATTTGGCACCGGCGGACTGCGGGGCGAGCTGGGCGCCGGCACCAACCGTATGAACATCTACACCGTGCGGCAGGCCACCCAGGGCTTTGCCGCCTACCTGCTGACCCAGAATAAAACGCCCAGCACCGCTATCTCCTACGACAGCCGCCACAAGAGCGATGTCTTTGCCCGGGAGACCGCCCGGGTGCTGGCCGCCAACGGCGTCAAGGTCTATCTGTATCCCCACCTGATGCCCACCCCGGCGCTTTCCTTTGCGGTGCTGGACCGGCACTGCGAGGGCGGCGTGATGGTGACCGCCAGCCACAACCCCGCCCGGTACAACGGCTACAAGGCCTATGCCGCCGACGGCGCGCAGATCTCCGGCCATGTGGCGGCCGCTGTTTCCGAGGAAATCGAAAAGACGGATATCTTCCGGGATGTGAAGCTGGCGGACTTTGAGGAGGCGCTGGCCGACGGGCGCATTGAATACATTGATGATGCCCTTATTGAGCGGTACTATGCCGCGGTGATGGCCCAGGCCCTGCGGCCTGAGCTGGGCAAGACCGCCGGGCTGCGGCTGGTGTATACCCCTCTCAACGGCTCCGGGCTGGTGCCGGTGATGACCGTGCTGAAGCGGATGGGCCACACCGATATCACTGTGGTGCCGGAGCAGGAGCAGCCCAATGGGGACTTCCCCACCTGCCCCTACCCCAATCCTGAGATACTGGAGGCGATGCGGCTGGGGCTGGACCTGTGCGAGAAGCTGGAGGCCGACCTGCTGCTGGCGACCGATCCCGACAGCGACCGGGTGGGCACCGCCGTGCTGCAAAACGGCACGCCGCGCCTCATCTCCGGCAATGAAATGGGCGCCCTGCTGCTGGATTACATCTGCCGGACCCGGCTGGAGCTGCACAAAATGCCGGAAAAACCCGTTGCCGTCCGCAGCATTGTTTCCACCACCATGACCGACGCCATTGCGGCGCACTATGGGGTGGAGATGCGGCAGGTACTGACCGGATTTAAGTATATCGGCGAGCAGATCGCTCATCTGGAGGCCGAAGGCCACCCGGAGCGGTTCATCTTCGGCTTTGAGGAGAGCTACGGCTACCTGGTGGGCGGCTATGTGCGGGATAAGGACGCGGTGGTCGCTTCCATGCTCATCTGCGAGATGGCGGCCTGGTACAAGGGGCAGGGCAAAAACCTGGGTGAGGCGCTGGATGACCTGTATGCCCAGTACGGCTTCTACTTTAATAAGGTGGACAGCTATACCTTCCCCGGCAGCGACGGCATGGCAAAGATGGCCACGCTGATGGAAACGCTGCGGACCGAGCTGCCCATTGCCATAGCCGGCCGGCCCGTGACCGGCCACACCGACTATGAAGCCGGCAAGCGGTATGAGGACGGTGAGGGCGAGACCCCCACGGGGCTTCCCTCCTCCAATGTGATGGAATTCCGGCTGGGGAAAGAGGGCAGCCTGGTGGCCCGGCCCAGCGGCACCGAGCCAAAGCTCAAGTTCTACTACTCCCTGCGGGCGGCCGACCGGCCCACCGCCGAGAAGGCCTACGGCGAGATCAAGTCCTCGGTGGAGGATTGGCTGGGGCTGTAATAATGACTGCTTAACTGCGAAGAGCCGCCCGATGGGGGCGGCTCTTTTTATATCGTATTCGCCTGGCGGCGGGGCTTGTTTTTCTATGAAGAAAAGTAGCAAAAGAGTTTTTAAGCCAAATTGGTGATCGCCTTTGGCGGGGCGGAGTCACCGCAGGGTGACGGCCTGTACGCCTCGCCGGCGGGGCGTTCCTTTTGTGCGTACAAAAACCAAAATACGCTTGGGGCTGTGCCCCAAGACCCCCTTGCCGCTAAGCTGCGGCTGGATACGAACGATGCTTTGGCATCGTCCGTACGGCGCCGCAGATACGCTCTCAAGGTGCCTGCGGCGCATTTT
>CALERQ010000044.1 GCA_937907305.1 uncultured Clostridia bacterium
TCTGCGACTGCTGCGGCGGCGCTGCGCGCCGCCGGGCCTGCGGCCCCCACCCGCCCCTGGCACCAATCCCCGCAAAAGGGCCGTCCCGCCCCACCCGGAGCGAAACGGCCCTGCTTTATTATCTTGTCTGCTCCAGCAGGATGCTCACCGCGCCGGCTTCCTGCGCCGCGCGGATCTGCTCCGCCCGCTGGGTCTCGCCCCAGCCACTGCCCTGCCACAGGTCCGCCGCGGGAGCATAGCCCTGCACCTCCGCGGCCAGCGTTACCCCGGCCGGCAGCTTTTTGGAAAGGGAGGACCACCACGGATGCATCACGGTATAGATGCTCTCCTCCAGCGGGGCCTTGCGGGTGGCAAACTGCTCCGGCGCCGCCTTGATCAGGCAGTTCTCCGCCGAGGCCATCACATCCAGCGGGCTGCCGCCCAGCCGCACGCTCTCGCCGGAAAGATCCCCCAGCCACAGCGCCGTCCACAGGCTCACATTCCGGGCCTTCATGGCGGCCGCGGCCTTGGCGGTAAAGTCCGCCAGCACCTGGGATTTATCCACATTCACGCCTTTCTCGGCATAGGTGGCCAGGTTCAGCGAATACCCGGTGGGGAACTGCACCCCCTCCAGGATCAGCACCTCCAGGCCGTTCTCCGCGGCCTCGCCCAGCAGGCTCAGGATATACCCCTGCGCCCGCTCACTCATGGGATTGAGCCAGGTGTGGCCGCCGGCCTCCTTATCATTGTGGATCCAGTTGGTCTCGGTGTAGTTGTATTTTACCGTCGCGTCGGTCAGCTTCCGCCCGGCGGTGTGGTCGTCAAAGGCCCACAGCCGGCCCACGGGGGTCAGTCCCGCCGCCTTTATCTTGGCTATGACCGCCGGGAGGTCGTACCGCTGGGCGGTCTGGGCCGCATTGCCGGTCACATCCTCCAGCGCGCTTTGGTACAGCACCAGGCCGTCCCCATCCTTCAGGTCAAATACCGCCCCGGTATAGCCCTCGGCCGCCAGGGCCGAAAGCCGGTTCTCCAGCGCCGCCATGTCATACAGCACCGCCGTATCCAGCACGGCGCAGCTCTCCGGCAGGGCGGTCTGCTCCGCGGTGGGCTCATCAGTGGTTCCCGGGTTTTCCGTGTTCCCCGGCTGATTCTGGTTCTGCTCCTCCTGGCGCTGCTGGCGCTCCTCGGCCTTTTCGGTCACCCACGCGCTGATGGGATCGTACAAAAACCACCCGGCGGCACAGGCCCCGGCGATCAGCAGCACCATCAGCACCGTTTTCAGCGTCGCGGCTGTTTTTTGGTGCCGGCGGTCCCGTCCGTAGCGTTTTACCTTGTATTCCTTCATCCTTCTCTACTCCTTACAGTCATGGCCATTATGCCGCCAGCGAATGTCCCAGCAGCCCGAACAGCGCCATCGAGATCATCCCCGCGCCGATGAGCCGGATGGGCAGCCCGCGCAGGAAAAAGGGCAGGCGGGTGTACTTGAGCCGGTCGGCAAAGACGATATGCAGCCGCACCGCCAGCAGGTAGCCCAGTCCGCTGCCCAGCCCGAATACCAGACACTCATACCAGCGGTAGTTATTCAGGCAGCACAGCAGCAGTACGCCCACCGGCAAAAAGGAAAAGCAGTCCCGGGTGATGGCATGCATAAAGGTTTCGGTCGGGCGGTTATTCTTGGTAGCCTGGAACAGAATGCCGCAGCCCGCCAAAAAGATCACGATATACAGCAGGATGCCCGCCGGGGTGCTCAGATAAACAGGAATATCGGTATAACCGGTAAAGATCAGTCTCCCCAGCCAGCCGGAAATGGCCGCCGGCAGGCACATCCCCGCCGCGACGAAGCTCCGCAGCATCACATCCCGGCGTTCATTCAGCTGGGCATCCACCGTTTCCGCCATAAAGCAGCGGGTATAGAAGGGATTTTCCACCAGGGCCGCCGTCAGCAGCAGGCCCAACAGGTTCAGTGCCAAATTCATGCCTCAGCCTCCTTCCCCACGGTCTCCGCCTCTCTGCGGCGGTGGATGGCATGGCGCAGCGCGGCCTCCACGGCCCGCAGCACCGCCAGCAAAAAGCCGGAAAGAATCAGTCCGAAGAAGGGCTGCTCCGCCGCTTCGATCCTAAAGGACATCGCCACCGGCAGCCCCAGCAGGGTATTGTGGCGCAGCAGCTCCCGCAGCGCGCCGCTTACCAGAATGATAATGCAGAAATCCCGCAAAAAGCGCAGCGTCCGTCCCCAGAATTCCCGCATGTTATCCACCGCGGTGTAGCTATCCGCCTGCAGCAGCACCGGGGCCGCCACCAGCAGGAAAAGATAGATCCCCAGGGAATCGTAGGCGCCCGGCCAGTACAGCACCAGCGCCACGCAGCAGGCAGCCGCCAGCATGGCCGCCACCAGCACCGTCAGCGGCAGGGCCACCCATTCCGCCAGGTTCAGCTTCCGGCGTAAAATAAGATGCAGCGCCGAACAGGGCAGCATCAGAATGATGAGCACCGCGCACAGAATAATGCCATTCTGCAGGGAGGTCGCTCCCACCGCCCAGAACGGCACCGCGCCCAGCATCAGGTAGGCGTGGTCCTCACTGTTTTTTTCCGCCACGCGGCGGCGGGCCTGGGCACGGGCGCTGCTTTTCTGCACATGTCGGGTCCAGCGGCCCGGCAGCAGACGGGGGCGCCGCTTTTCCCGCGGCTCATCCTGCGGATGACTCATCGGCGTTTCGGTCTCATGGTCATTGGTTTCCGGCAGCTTCTCGTTTGGCATAGCGCGCCCTCCTTTCCTTCTGCATCCGCTTCTCGGTCACGGTATCAATATGATGGTTGATAATATTCATCAGCAGCACCACAAAAAGGATGCCCTGCTGGTAAGCGCCAAAGTAATTGTACCCCACCAGCAGCAGCCCCGCCACGATGCTGGAAAGCAGCCGGCCCTCCTCCCGGGTAGCGCCGGTCACCGGCTCCGAGAGCATGAAAATGGTGCCGAACAGCGCCGCGGTGCCAAAAATCTCATAATACATGGAGGCCAGCGAGGAATACCCCGCGCGGGGGAAGAAGGCCGCGAAGACCGCCACCACCCCCAGGGTGATGAGCGGCTGCCACAGCCGGATGCTCCCCCGGGCCGCCAGGTACAGCATGCAGGCCAGCAGCACCAGGCCGTTCAGGGTACCCATGGGGCCGGGGTGCAGGCCCAGCATCACGCTGGTCATATCGGTGGAGGGAACGCTGCCCATGCTGAGAACATAGGCAATGGAATTGGTGGTGCGCACCGTCACCTCGCCGAATACCTCGGGATTGGTAAAGGTGGCGGGATAGGCAAAGACCAGCTGCGGCCAGCACAGTGTCACAAACAGCAGGCCGCCCGCCGCGGGATTAAACAGATTGTAGCCGGTGCCGCCAAAGGCGTATTTCACCAGCAGTATGGCAAATACATCGGCCACGATGACCACATAGTACGGGATGGAAGCCGGCAGCATCAGGGGGATCATCATGCCGGTGACCAGCGCCGAAATATCGTGGGCATTGTGGCGCTCCAACCGCATTATGCTGCCCAGCCATTCGCACAGCATGCACACCGCCATGGAAACGACCCCCAGCATAATGGCCCGCCAGCCGTAGTAAAAGGCCGCGATGAGGTAAAGGGCCGCCATGCACAGCATCACATCCAGCATAATGCCGCGGGTAGTAGTTGGGTGCTTGATGTAAGGCGCCATCAGGGAAGATTCACGGATCACGGCTCCTCGCCCCCTTTCATCTTCTGCCGGTACAGCAGGATCTCCCCTGCCACCGACTGCCGGGAGGGACAGATATAGCTGCAGCAGGTACACTGGGTGCAGTCCTCTATGCCCAGTTCCTCCACCGCCCGGCGGTTGCCGCGGCGCAGCTCCTGCAAAATTCTCATGGGATTCAGCCCCTGGGGACATACGGCGGTGCACCGCCCGCAGCCGATACAGGTATAGCTGTATTCATGCTTATCATCCCGGATGGCCAGAACGGCGGTGGTGCACAGCTCCACCTTTTCGTTCCGCAGGTCCTCGGTGGCCGTGCCGGTCAGCGGCCCGCCCAGGATGACACGGGTGGGGCGCTCGGTCAGGCCGCACAGCTTCAGCAGCTCCAGCACCGGGGTGCCCAGCGGGGCCTCCACATTGCGAGGGAAGCCAACGCAGTTGCCCGCCACCGTCACAAAGGTGGTGGTCTGCGGGCGGCCCTCCACCGCGGCCCGGTACAGGTGGATCATGGCGCAGGCGCCGCACAGCAGCCAGCCGCCCTTTCCGCTGTATTGCTCGGCCAGCTCTTCCTCCATCTGGCGCTGGGCGGGGTATTTGCCGCCCACCTTCCGGATGGGGATGCCGCCGATGCTGCGGGGGATGGCCACCTCGCTGTCGCTGATGTGCTTATACACCAGCACCGCGGTATCGGTGGTGCCCAGTACCTTTGCCGCCAGCTGAATGCCGCCCGCGCACTGGTCCCGCAGGGCCAGCATGGGGCCCATCTGGCTGCTGACATACGGCTCGTCATCAATGGCATCAATGAGCAGCATAGCGCCGCTGCCCATGGCCTCCCGCAGCTTTTCCGCCAGCGGCCGGCCATCGGTCTCATCCACGATATCGGCTTGCTCCGCCGCCCGCAGGATCTCCTCCGGCGAAAGGCTGTCCGCCTCGCGCGGGGATTCACACGGCTCCACCGGCTCCATCTGCTTCACGGTACGGGAAAGGGCAGGTTCCTTCATCTGCTCCAGCATCACGCCGCGGCGGTACAGCCCCTTGAATATCTTATCGGTCAATTGCATGGTATTTCTCCTTACTTTTCCGGAGTTTCCTTCGCGTTATACGGCGGCCTTCGCCAGCTCCCGCAGCGCGGTGATCTCCGCTCCGTAGTCCTCCCGGCCAAATACGGCGCTGCCCGCCACAAAGCAGTCGGCGCCCGCGGCTGCGGCGGTGGCTATCGTTTTCCGGTTGATGCCGCCATCCACCTGCAGCACCGTGCCGGGGCGGCAGTGTTCCCGCAGCCAGGTCAGCTTCGGCATCATATCCTCCATAAAGCTCTGCCCGCCAAAGCCCGGCTCCACCGTCATCACCAGCACCAGCTCCACCTCATCCAGGTAGGGGGCCAGCACCTCCACCGGGGTGCCCGGCTTGATGGAAATACCCGCCTTCATGCCCTCGGCATGGATCATGCGGATGGTTTCGGCGGGGTCGCCCTCCGCCTCCACATGGAAGGTGACGAGATCGGCGCCGCTTTTTTTCAGGTCGGCGATATATTTCTGCGGCTGGCTTATCATAATATGCACATCAAAGAACAAATCGCATACCGGGCGGATGCACTTGATGACCGGCATCCCGAAGGAGATATTCGGCACAAAGTGCCCGTCCATCACATCGATGTGCAGCCAGTCGGCGCCGCCCTGTTTTACACGGTCCAGTTCTTCTTTCAGCCGGGCAAAATCCGCCGAAAGCATGGAGGGAGAGATCAGCATAGTGGGGTTCCTCTTTTCACGGGTGGTTTATCTGCACAAATAGGCGCATTTCGCCTATTCTGATTCTATTTTATCATATCGCATCTTGCCCCTCCCGTCAATAAATTCTATTTGACGCTTTCCTGAACAATCTGTGAAAAGCGCAGAGGGCCGGCGGGCGGGACGGCGCTTCCCCACGGCTCCCCGCAGGGGGCCGGCTCCGGGCCGCAGGCCAAACCGTCCTCCGGACGGTTTGGGCGAACTTCGTTCGCTGCGGCGGCTGCGCCGCCGGGCCTGCGGCCCGCACCCGCCCCTCGCGGGAACTCTCCCTCCCAGCGTCCCCCAGCCGCCCCGCCCCAAATATTCACACAATTCCGGTTGTTTCCGTCCCGCGGCTGTGGTACAATAGGGTACGGTTTAATTTGGGGATTTTTACCCCAAGATATCCCCGAAGAACTTGATTGATCCGAAAGGAAGGTACCCGCTATGCGGTTTTCTCTTATTGCGGCCCCGCTGGAGCTGGGCTGCGGCACCACCGGCTGCGCCATGGGCGGCGCGGCCCTCGTCAGCGGAGAGAACGGACTTCTCTCCTTCCTCACCCACAATGGCATCAGTGCCTCGGCGGATTCCGCCTTTGTACCGATGACCGCCCGTCGGGAGGAGGAGCCCGCCCCCCACTATCTGCCGGAGGTGGTGACCGCCTGCTGCGCCACCCGGGATGCCGTTTCCGCCGCCCAGGGAGAGGGCGCTTTTCCCGTCACTCTCGGCGGCGACCACGCCCTGGGACTGGGCACCGTGGCCGGCACCGCCCAGCACTACTCCCCGGAGGAGCTTTCACTCGTCTGGGTGGATGCCCACACCGATATCAACACCGAAAACTCCTCCCTTTCCGGCAATATCCACGGTATGCCCATCGCGGCGCTGCTGGGTCTTTGCGGGCCGGAGCTTTCCTCCGTCTGCGGGGGGCTGCCCGCCCTGCGCCCGGAAAATGTCCACATCATCTTCGCCCGGGATATCGACCCCGCCGAAGAGCGGATCATCGCGGAGCAGGGCGTCCACCTTTACCGCATGAGCGAGATCAGGGAGCAGGGGCTCTCCGCGGTACTGCACCGCCTGCTGGGCAATATCACCACCCCCTTCTGCCATGTCAGCTGGGATGTGGACAGCCTGGATGCCTCCTTTATCCCCGCCACCGGCCTGCCCATCCCGGATGGCCCCGACCCCAAGGCCGTGACCGATGTGCTGAAGGCCCTGGCGGCCTCCGGCAAGATGGTGGCCCTGGACTGCGTGGAGTATAACCCCGCCCGGGACCCCGACGGCAGCTGCTGCCGCACCGTTCTCGGCATCCTGGAGCCGGTGCTGCTGGCCCTGGCCGCCAAACCGTGATTTTTTAGGCCCCTGCAGGGGGCTGGCTGCGGGCCGCAGGCCGTTTCGGCTCCGCCGAAACACGCAGGCTCCGCCTGCGTCGGCGGCTCCGCCGCCGGGCCTGCGGCCCGCCCTGCCCCTTTCCGGATCCTTTCCCATACCGGGCCGGCCCCCACCGGCCCCTCGCTGTAAGGAGTACCCTATGGAACACACCCTCACCCTTTCCCGGGCCGCCGCCGCCCTGCGGCAGCATGGCCTGCTGCTTTCGGCCCCCCATTGCCCGCAGGAACTCACCTTCCCCGCCCTCACCTACGATAGCCGGGCCGTCACCCCCGGCGCCCTTTTCGTCTGCAAGGGCCTGAATTTCAAGCCGGAGTACCTGCAAAAGGCGCTGGAAGCCGGCGCCGCCTGCTATGTGGCGGAGCAGCCCTACGATGCTGCCGCCCCGGCTCTCATCGTCAGCGATGTCCGTCGGGCCCTTTCTGTCCTGGCCGCCGAATACTACGGCCACCCCGCCGAACAGCTCACCCTCATCGGGCTCACCGGCACCAAGGGCAAAACCACCACCACCTACTTCATCAAGAATATTCTGGATACCGCCCTCGGCCACCGCACCGCCGTCCTTTCCACCGTGGAAATGTATACCGGCGGCGAAAGCACCGAAGCCCACCTTACCACCCCGGAAAGTCTGGAGCTGCAGCAGTGCTTTGCCGATACCCTGGCCCACGGCATCCGCCACCTGACGATGGAGGTCTCCTCCCAGGCGTACAAGCAGCAGCGGGTCTACGGCGTTCCCTTCACCGTGGGGCTGTTCCTCAATCTTTCGGAGGACCACATCGGCCCGCTGGAGCACGAGAATTTCGAGGATTACTTCCAGTGCAAGCTGCAGCTGATGAAAAACTGCAGGCTCGCTGTCATCTGCCGCGGTACCGATCGCTTTGAGGAAATCTATGCCACCGCCAAGGCCCACGCCGAACAGGTCCTGGTCTGCGGCAATGACCCCTCCTGCGACCTGTGGGTGGAAAACATCCGCAAGGAAGCCCCCGGCTTCACCTTCACCGTCTGCGATAAAAACTCCCGCCGGGATTTCCGCATCACCATGGAGGGCCGCTTCAATATCGAAAACGCGCTGGCGGCCATCACCATCACCCGGGCCCTCGGCTTTGCCGATGACGCCATCGCCGCCGGTATCGCCGATGTTTCCGTCCCCGGCCGAATGAATGTGCTGCAAAAGGACGGCCGCACCGTTATTGTGGATTACGCCCACAATTTCCTCAGCTTTACGGCGCTGTTCCGCTCCCTGAAGCAGGATTACCCCGGCGCCCCCATCAAGGTGCTGTGCGGCTGCCCCGGCCACAAAAACATGAAGCGCCGGGTGGATATCGGCCGCCTCTGCGGGGAATACGCCGATTTTGTCTACCTCACCGCCGAAGACCCCGGCTTTGAGGACCCGGCCGAAATTTGCCGGGAGATGGCCGGCTACATTGGGGAGTATCATCACCGTTACATCATCCTGCCGGACCGTGCCGCCGCCGTGGAGCGGTCCATCGCGGAGCTGGCCCCCGGTGAAATTCTCATCCTGGCCGGCAAGGGCGAGGAGGACTACCAGAAGGTGCAGGGCCGCTA
>CALERQ010000045.1 GCA_937907305.1 uncultured Clostridia bacterium
TACGGACGATGCTTTAGCATCGTTCGTATCCAGCCGCAGCTTAGCGGTAAGGGGGCCTTGGGGCACAGCCCCAAGTGTGTTTTGCCTACTTTTGCACATCCAAAAGTAGGGCCACGCCGGCGAGGCGTACTGGCTTTGTACCCTGCAAAATCGTCGCCCCGCCGAAGGCGACTACAAACTAGCCCGAAATAAAATTCTTTTGCCTACTTTTCTTCATAGAAAAGTAGGGCCCCGGCGGCGAGCCGTACAGATTAAAACCTTTTGTAAAACTACGCACCGCCGTTAGGCGACTACAAACTATCCCCCACCGGGCAGGTATACAGTTTATGCCTTTGCAAAAGGCCCCACCCCGCCGAAGGCGACTACCAATTTAGCCTGAAATTCTTTTGCGTGTTTTTCTCACTGGAGGCCTTGGTTTAGGGGTGCAAAAGCCCCCAGATCTTGTGGGCATCGGCGGCCAGGCGGGCAAAATCCTGCGGAAGAAGGGCCTGTTCTCCATCGCTGAGGGCCTGGGCGGGGTTGGGGTGGACTTCCACCATCAAACCGCTGGCCCCGGCGGCAATGGCGGCCCGGCCCAGTGCCGGGATCCAACCGGCGACCCCGGAAGCATGGCTGGGGTCCACCAGCACCGGCAGGTGGGTAAGGCCCTGCATCACCGGAATGGCGGCCAGATCCAGGGTGGCGCGGGTGCCGCTTTGGTAGCTGCGGATGCCCCGCTCACAGAGAATGACATGGGGATTTCCCTCCCGCAGGATGTACTCGGCAGAGGCGAGCCATTCTTCGTAGGTGGCGGCAAACCCGCGTTTTAGAAGGACGGGTTTGGACTGGCGGCCCAAGGCCTGCAAAAGGGTGAAATTCTGCATATTGCGGGCCCCTACCTGCAAAATATCGATTTCCTCAAACTGGGGCAAAAGGGCGGCATCGGTGATCTCGCTGACGGTAGGGAGCTGAAATTCCCGGCCGGCTTCCGCCAAAAGGCGCAGGCCTTCTTCCCCCAGGCCGGCGAAGGCATAGGGGGAGGTGCGGGGCTTATAGGTGCCGCCCCGCAGAATGGTGGCGCCGGCGGCCTTTACCGCGGCAGCGGTGGCAAACAGCTGCTCCTGGCTTTCCACGGCGCACGGCCCGGCAATGAGGGTCAGATTTTCCCCGCCGATGGCGGTGGAACCGAGGGGGATAACGGTCCCCTGCGGGTGGGCGGTGCGGGCGGCCAGCGGGTAATCTTTCATCAGGGCTTCTTCATCGTAAAGGTGACGGTTCATTTTGCTCTCCTTGCAGTTGGCGGTTTTCTTCTACAAGATTACCACCCGCGGGGCATTTAGGCAAGCCATCAGGAAATATTCTTTTTTCAAGGTGCTGTTTGGGAGGCAGGTTCCCGCTGGGGCAGACCCCCAAATTGCCCGATGAGGTCTGCT
>CALERQ010000046.1 GCA_937907305.1 uncultured Clostridia bacterium
CAGCACCCCGTCAAGGACTTTGGCGAGTACTTTAAGCTGGGCGAAAAGAAGCCCGCCCCCGCCCCGGCCCCCAAACCCGCCGAAAAGCCCGCCGAAAAGCCTGCCGAAAAGCCTGTGGAAAAGGCAGCGCCCGCTCCTGCCCCGGCCGCCCGGCCCGCCGCTCCGGCTCCCCGGCCCCAGCAGCCCGCCAATGGCCAGAACCAGAACCGTCCCCAGGGCGAGCGCCGCTTTGATGGCAACCGTCCGCAGGGTGACCGCCGGTTCGAGAATAACCGTGACAACAACCGTCCCCAGGGCGAGCGCCGCTTTGACGGCAACCGTCCGCAGGGTGACCGTCGGTTCGAGAATAACCGTGAGAATAACCGTCCCCAGGGCGAGCGCCGCTTTGATAACAACCGTCCCCAGGGCAACGGCCTGCGGCCCAATCTGAACCAGAAGCCCGCTGCTCCCGCCCCGGCCCCCAAGCCCGCGGCGCCCCAGCAGCCCGCCGCCCCCCGCAAACCCATCGAGATCCGCCAGCAGGCCCCCAAGCAGAAGGGCCCCAAGGGCGAGAATACCTTTACCGCCAATACCGTTACCCGCACCACCGTGGATATGCGCACCAGCGAGGTCAACCTGGATAAGTACAATGAGCGGTACGAGCAGATCGCCCCGGCCGGCAATATGAAGGATAACTTCGCCAAAAAGCAAAAGCTCAATCAGAAATCCGCCCGCCGCGGCAAGCCGGTCCTCAGCCGCAAGGAGCGCGAGGAAGAAAAAATGCGCCGCCTGGAGCTGGAGCGTCAGCGCCGCCAGCGGCTGGAGGTCGCCCTGCCCGAGGAAATGACCGTCGGCGAGCTGGCCCTCACCCTCAAGGTACAGGCCAGCGAGATCATCAAAAAGCTGATGGGCCTGGGCGTTATGGCCTCCATCAGCGATGTCATCGACTATGATACCGCCTCCCTCGTCGCCATGGAGATCGGCGCCAAGGTCACCAAGCAGGTCGTCGTCACCATCGAGGACCGCCTGTTCGAGGTGGAGGACAAGGAAGAGTCCCAGGAGCCCCGTCCCCCCATCGTGGTGGTCATGGGCCATGTCGACCACGGCAAGACCTCCATTCTGGATGCCATCCGCAAAACCAGCGTTGTTTCCGGCGAAGCCGGCGGCATCACCCAGCACATCGGCGCTTACCAGGTGCAGGTGGATGGCCGTCCCATCACCTTCCTGGATACCCCCGGCCACGCCGCTTTCACCTCCATGAGAGCCCGCGGCGCCCAGGTCACCGATATCGCCGTACTGGTGGTCGCCGCCGATGACGGCATTATGCCCCAGACGGTAGAGGCCATCAACCACGCCAAGGAAGCCGGCGTTTCCATCATCGTGGCCATCAACAAGATGGATAAACCCGAGGCCAATCCCGAGCGCATCAAGCAGCAGCTCACCGAATACGAGCTGGTCCCCGAGGAGTGGGGCGGCGATACCATCTGCGTTCCCGTTTCCGCCAAGACCGGCATGGGGCTGGATAACCTCCTGGAGATGATCCTGCTGGTGGCCGATACCATGGAGCTGACCGCCAACCCCAACCGCATGGCCAAGGGTACCGTCATCGAAGCCAAGCTGGATACCGGCCGCGGCCCTGTGGCCACCGTCCTCATCCAGACCGGTACCCTGCATTCCGGCGAGGCCATTATCGCCGGCACCGCTGTGGGCCGTGTGCGTGTGATGACCAACGATAAGGGCCAAAAGGTGGAGGAAGCCGGTCCTTCCTGCCCGGTGGAGATCACCGGTCTGGCCGAGGTTCCCGCCGCGGGCGATATCTTCAATGCCGTTGAGGATGAAAAGCTGGCCCGTGAGCTGGTGGAAAAACGCCGCATGGAGCAGAAGGAGGAGGAATTCAAGCGGTACCAGAAGGTCACCCTGGATAACCTCTTCGAGCACATCAGCGAAGGCGAAGTGCTGGAACTGCCCATTATCGTTAAGGGCGATGTTCAGGGCTCGGTGGAAGCCGTCCGCCAGTCCCTCGAAAAGCTTTCCAATAACGAAGTTCGGGTTCGCGTCATCCATGGTGCCGTTGGTGCCGTCAGCGAAAGCGATGTCATGCTGGCCAATGCCTCCCACGCGATCATCGTCGGCTTCAATGTCCGCCCCGATCCGACTGCCAAGGCCAATGCCGAGCGCGATGGCGTCGAGATCCGCCTTTACCGCATCATCTACGATGCCATCGAGGAGATCGAGGCCGCTATGAAGGGCATGCTCAAGCCCAAGACCGAGGAGGTCGATCTGGGCCGGGCGGAGATCCGCAATGTCTACAAGATCACCGGCGTGGGCGCCGTGGCCGGCTGCTATGTGCTGGATGGCAAGATGGTCCGCTCCGCCAATATCCGTGTGGTCCGGGATGGCATCATCATCGCCGATGATAAGATGGCTTCTCTGCGCCGCTTCAAGGACGATGTGAAGGAAGTGGCCCAGGGCTACGAATGCGGCATCACGCTGGAGAAATTCAGCGACCTGAAGAACGGCGATATCTTCGAAGCCTACGAGATCCGCGAAGTCAAGCAGTAAAGATTCCTTCGATCGATGGAGCCCACACGCTTTTGGCCGGCGCCAATCAGCGCTGACTGCGTCATCAAGCCTTGAAAGGCATAAAGCCTTCCGGCGGCTTTCTTCCTTGCCATCATCTGATTTTCGCTCGCCCAAAAGTTCTGCGAAGTTTTTACCGGAATAAGTGCTTTGTGGGCATTATTCCGGTAAAAACCGTATTTTCCCCATCGCTCAAAGGAATTTAGTTCTGGTAAAGAAGGCGGCCGGATCATATCCGGCTGCCCCTTGCCGTTTGAAGAGAAAACCAAAAGGAGGGGCACCATGCCGAATTATAAAAACGCCCGTCATGGCGAGGATATCCACCGGGAGCTGACCGCTATTTTCCGTTCGCTTAAGGACCCCCGCATCGACCCCATGCTTTCCATCGTCCGCACCGAGCTGTCGAGAGATGGCTCCAGCTGCAAGGTCTATGTCAGCTCCCTTTCCGATATCGAGGCCGCGAAAGAATCGGTAAAGGGCTTAAAGAGCGCGGCAGGCTATATCCGCCGGGAGGTGGGCAGCCGGCTGGCCATGCGCCACACCCCGGAATTCCAGTTCATCGCCGATGATTCCATCGAATACGGCGTCCACATCAGCCACCTGCTGCGGGAGATCGTCCCGGAGGAGGACGAAGCGAAAGGGGAGACCGAAGAATGAGGGATAACCTTTCCGCGGCCCGCGCGGCCGAGCTGCTGATGCAGAAGGATAACATTACCCTGCTGTGCCACCGCCGCCCCGATGGCGATACCGTGGGCAGCGCCTTTGCCATGTACTATGCCCTGAAGGAGCTGGGCAAGGAGGTGCGGGTGCTGTGCGCCGATGCCCTGCCGAAGCAGTATGACTACCTGTATGGGGATTACACCCCCAGCCGGGTGCTGGATTGGCCGGTGGAATATGTGGTGGCCGTGGATGTGGCCACCGCCGGGATGCTGGGCGGCCTGGAGGAAAAGTACGGCCATATGGTGGATCTGTGCATTGACCACCACCCCAGCAACAGCGATTATGCCGCCCAGACCTGCCTGTGGCCGGAGGCCGGGGCCTGTGCCGAGCCGGTGGCTGCCGTCATCAAGGCCATCGGTCTGCCCGTTTCCGGCAAAATAGCCGAGTGCGTCTATACCGGCCTTGTTACCGATACCGGCGGATTCCGCTTTTCCAATACGGCGGCCGGGACGCTGCGGCTGGCCGCGGAGATCATGGAAAGCGGCGTGGATACCGCCGCCATCAATACCCGTGTTTTTGAAAGCGAAAGCAAAGCCAAGGTGCTGGCGGAAGCGGCCATGATGTCCTCGCTGGAATTTTACGCCGGGGACCGGATCGCCGTGATGCCGGTGACGCTGGCCATGCGGGCCCAAACCGGTGTGACCGGCGAGGAGTTGGAGGATGTGGCCGGCATCCCCCGGAAGATCGAGGGGGTGCTGCTGGGCATCACCATCAAGGAGCACGAGGGGGAATGTCATATCTCCCTGCGCAGCAAGGAACCGGTGAATGCCGATGAGATCGCCGAGGTCTTCGGCGGCGGCGGGCACCGTCTGGCCGCCGGGATCACCATAAAGGGCACGGTGGAGGAAGCCACCCGCCTGCTGGTGGCCGAGGCCATAAAACATCTGCCAAAGGAGCAAGCATGAAGAAAACATACCATTCCCGCCAGCTGGAGGGGATCCTATGTATCGATAAACCGCAGGACTGGACCTCCTTTGATGTGGTGGCCAAAATGCGGGGCATTGCCGATTGCCACAAAATAGGCCATGGCGGTACCCTGGACCCGATGGCCACCGGTGTGCTGCCGCTCTTTTTCGGCCGCAGCGCCAAGGCCATGGAGCTGATGCCGGTGCAGGATAAACGCTATACCGCTTCCATCCGCTTTGGGGTGACCACCGATACCCAGGACTGCACCGGAAACATCCTTTCCACCAGCGAAAAGCCGGTGACAAGGGAAGCGCTGGAGGCGGCCCTGGCGCCGCTGCGGGGCACCATTGACCAGCTGCCCCCGATGTACTCCGCCGTTTGGGTGGATGGCCAGCGGCTGTATAAGCTGGCCCGGGCCGGCAAGGAGGTGGAACGCCCCACCCGGCAGGTGACCATTCACCGGCTGGATCTGCTGGAATTTGACCCGGAAAACCGGACCTGTGTCATTGATGTGGCCTGTTCCAAGGGGACCTATATCCGGACCCTTTGCCATGATATCGGCGAGGCACTGGGCTGCGGCGGCATGCTGACCGCCCTGAGAAGAACCGAGACCCTGGGCTTTACCACGGCGGACTGCCATACCCTGGAGGAACTGAAGCAGGCCAGTGAGGAAGGCCGCTTTGAGGAGCTGCTGATGCCGGTGGACGCGGCTTTCCGGCAGTACAGGAGCATTTTCCTTTCCCCCAAGCAGAGCAAAATGTTCCTCGACGGTATCCGGCTGGATACCAACCGCATCAAAATTCCCGCCGAAGGCGACACCGTAAGAGTTTACGGCGACGGCCGTTTTTTGGCACTGGCCCACATCGAACGCGGCATTGCCGAATTGCAGATCATCAAGCTGTTTTACACAAAGGAGAATCCCAATTGCTGATCTTCCATGACCTTTCCCGCAAAAGTGAATATCCCACCGTGGCGGCGTTGGGCTTTTTTGACGGCGTGCACCTGGGGCACCGCGCGGTAATAGCCGAGGCGGTAAAACAGGCGCGCGCGCAGGAAGCCAGATGCGCGGTATTTACCTTTGAGCCGCCGCACCATACCGACCGGGCCGTGAGCAAAAGCGATGTAAAGCTGCTGCAAAGTGCTGAGGAGCGATACCGTGTGATAGAGGAGCTGGGGGTGGAGCTGGTGCTTTGCCCGCCGTTTGAGAGCTTCTACAACTTTTCGCCGGAGGAATTTGTGCGGGAGATACTGAAAAACTGCCTGAACTGCCGGGGTGTGGTGTGCGGCGAGGACTATCGCTTTGGCAAAAAGGGCGCCGGAAATGTGGCCCTGCTGCGGGAGCTGGCGGAGCCGATGGGCATTACGGTGACGGCGCTGGAGCCGGTGACCTGGAAAGGGGAGACGGTGAGCTCCAGCCGGATACGGCGCTGCCTGCTGGAGGGCGACACCGAGCTGGCGGGAGAGCTGCTGGGGATGCCCTATGTCATCTGCGGCAAAGCGGTGCGGCGGGGAGAGGAGCTCTGCCTGCGGCTGCCGCCGGAAATGGCGCTGCCGGCGGAGGGGTGCTACCATGGATTGGACAAGACCCAC
>CALERQ010000047.1 GCA_937907305.1 uncultured Clostridia bacterium
CAGCTTGAAGAATTAGACCGTCCCACGCTGGTGCGGCTGATTCAGAAAATCGAGATCAGCGAACGCTATACCGTGGACGATCACGAGGAACGCGACATTCACATCTACTACAATTTCGTCGGATATATCGAAGCATAAGCCGTCATTCTTTATTCGAGGTTGACTAAGGACAGGTAAGCACCCGCCCGGATCAGATCGTCCTGACCATGACCACCACAGCCGCTGAGAAGGACTATGACCGTGTCATGGAACAGGCTGCCCGCCAAAGTGAATCAATGACCGGCGCAGTAAAGGCTGCCGGCTTTGCGGCCGAGGACCTGAAAACCACCCGATTCAATGTTTCCACCAATTATGAGAGCATCCGGGATAAGGATGGGAACTACCAGCAGGTGTTTGCGGGCTATCAGTGCAGCCAGGGCTTTCGGTTGGCTTTTCCGCTGGATATGAAACGCCTGGGGCAGGTGCTTTCCGCCATTGCGGGCAGCGGGGCCCAGCCGGAGCTGCACATTGCCTTTACCGTAAAGGACCCCGCAGCCATCAGTGCCGCCCTGCTGCAAAGCGCTGCTGCCAATGCCCGCCAAAAAGCGGAGGTACTGTGCGCTACCGCTGGGACTCGGCTGGGCCAGCTTCTTTCCATCGATTACAGCTGGAATGATATCAATGTGACCTCCCGCACCCGCATGGAGACTGCCGACTGTATGCCAAAACTGGTGGCCAGCTGCTTTAATGCGGAAATGACTCCCGAGGACATTGAGACCAGCGATTTTGCCACTTTCATTTGGGAAATGGAATAAGAGAGATAAAAAGAAAAAACAAAGAAAAAATCCCCCGGCCAAGCGGTCGGGGGATCCTTGCATATTGGGGGAATTATTGGGCGGCTCTTACGGTGTTCACCATCTCATCCACATAGCCCTGCATCTCAGCAAGCTTGGCGTCATCGGCAGCGGCTTCGTCCATTACGATGTAGGAAACAATAAACGGTGCGCCATTGTAGATAAAGCCATAGCCGTAGACAGGGCAATTCAGCTCAGTGCCGTAGTCATCGGCATGCTGGATATCCTCAAAGAGCAGCGCGGCGGTACCATCTGCCAGGGTGATTTCGGTAGTTGCGGGGGTGGTGGCATCATATTTGGCGCGGTAGTTCTGCATCAGGATGCCGTTATAGCCATCGGTATACAGGGCCGAGAAAGCCTCCTCCAGCGAATCGCCATCTACGGGGTAGCCGCACGCCACTACAATGGCATAGCCGGTGCTGTCCTTTTCGGTCAGCGCAAAGCCCAGGCCATAGCTTTCAGCGTGCCAATCAGGAGTAGTAATAAAGTAGTGCGGCTCGGTTGCTGCGATCTCAAAGGTACCGGGCAGGCTGGTGGATACTACGGTGTTGCCGCCGATTCCGCTTTCACCACTGTTCCCGTTGCCGTTTTCATCTTCAGCGGGAGTGGCAACAGGATTATCGTTACCGGGATTGCTTGGGGCGGGGTCATTGCCGCAGCCATACAGTGCCGTCATCAGCATCAGCACGGCCAGAATAAGGGCCAGAGTCTTTTTCATGGGGACCTCCTCCTACTTTTGGTAATTGCACAGGCTGCAAACCTATATCAACATATTAAATATACATTTTATTCAATCAAATGGCAAGAGAAAATTGGAAATAAAAATTCATCACTACCTTTTGCTTAATATTATACAAAAGATAACTATGATATTTGTGACAGTATCCGAAATCATCCAAAAGGTATTTTCATCCCGGTGTTATAGTGGTATTTTTATGGGGAAGATTCCAACCAATTTACAAAAACGGAGGTTCCCATCATGAACACTGCACAAATTCTAAGCCATGTTGACCACACACTGCTGACTGCTGCCGCCACCTGGCCGCAGATCGAAACTCTTTGTCGGGAGGCAATCCAGTACCATACCGCATCGATGACTATGCCGATGTGGCCCGCTTTGTCCACGAAAAATGGGCTATGGGCCTGGAGGGCGCCGTGATTCTTTCCAACCCCGTCCCTGATGAATTTGCCATGGATGAGGCTACCATTGATGATGCCATTGCCAAAGCTGTGGAGCTTTCCGTTGAGGAGCACATTGCCGGCGAAAAGAGCACTCCGTTCCTTCTCTCCAAGGTTTGTGAGCTGACTGGCGGGGCCAGCCTGCGCGCCAATATTGAGATCGTGCGCAACAATGCCCGTGTGGCTGCGCAGATCGCCAAGCTGTATAGCGAGCTGGAGCGCTGATCCAAAGTTCCATGACCCACGCTGCCGTGCCGGTTCCTGTCCCGGTGGGGGCAGGAACCGGCACGGGTGGATACGATGAATAGGAGCCAGATCCCACAATCAGGGCTACCATTTCGTCAATAGGAATGGTATAATATAACTGATCATACAGATTTTCCCCGTTTCTTCCCCAAAAGCGTGGCGAAAGGAGCAGAAAACATGTCAAAAGAAAACCAACCGCTGTACCATA
>CALERQ010000048.1 GCA_937907305.1 uncultured Clostridia bacterium
TGCTCATAATCGAACACGAACTTTTCGCTGAGGAAGCCGAACTCGACGATCTCATCCACCCGGAACTGCTCCCGGAGTGCCTGGTTCTGCTCCCGGAAATCCCGGTATTTCAGGAACTGTTCCATCGTAAAGTTATTGCCGTTCTGCGCATCAATGACGCCGTGGCAGTCATCGCAGATGTAGTTCCCTTCGATCTTCCACGGAAGCAGCCCCTTTACCTTGCCGCCGCAGATGGCGCAAGGGGGTCTTTTATCAAACAAGCCCATTATAAAATCCTCCTGTCACACAATTTTGGTGGTGCCGCCCATGATAGCGGCATTATTGCATTTTTATTGTAGCAGACGCAGCAGTCCAGTTGCAAGCATTCTGCGCGAAGCGCAGTTTTTGAGGGATAAAAAGCAGGGGACCCCGCGCAACAGGGTCCCCTAAGTTTCAGATTCGCTTCATTTCCGCACCGGATCAGCAGAGAACGGGCTTTAACATCGTTTCCTTAAACAGCTTAACCGCGCCCGCTGGGGCCGCCCATATTGCCGGGGATGCCCTGCGGAGGCTGCTGGCCGCCGCCCATATTGCCGGGGTCGCCCATACCGCTGCCGTAGATGAGGCTTTCCATGGTGACGGTGGTGCTGGTGCTGCCCGCGGTGATGGTGTAGGTGCCGCCCTGTACCACACCGGGGGCGCTGACGACCACGCAGCCGAAGGCTTTGGCGGGGGTGAAGCTGGCAAGAATGTTGCCAGCGGAATCCTTCAGAGTGATGGTCTGGCCGGCGGAGCCGGAGAGATTGACCAGGATGCTGCCCTGGGTGGAAGCGGTACCGAAGTTTTCCGCCATGCCGGTGGAACCGGCCGCGACCACGATACCGCCGGTAATAGTAGCGCTGCCGTCGCAATCGATGGCGCCATCGCCATTGGAGGTGGGGCCGCTGATATACAGCTCGCCGCCGGTCACTTCGATATCGCCGTTGGAATCGATGCCGTCGCCGGAGGCATTGACGGTGACCACGCCGCCGGAGACGCGGATGAGGTAATCCCCGGAGCCGCCGAAGGCATCCGGCGCGAAGCCGAAGCCGCCAAAGCCGCTTTGATCGCTGCCGCCCGCGGCATTGATGCCGTCATCGCTGGCGACGATGGAGATGTTGCCGCCGGAGATGAGCACATTGGCGCCCTCCAGGCCCTCGTAGCTGCGGGTGATCTCTATGGTGCCGCTGGAGATGGTGAGGGTATCATCGGCGTGCATGCCGTCATCGCCGGTGGCGATGGTGAAGCTGCCGCCGGAGATGGTCACATCGCCATTGGAGTGGATGGCGTCATCGCAGCAATTGAGCTGGAAGGTACCGCCGGTAATGGTGACCTGCGTCCCGGCCTTGAGGCCCTTGGCGCTGGCGTCATCGGAGATGGTCTTGCCCGCGCCGCCCGCGGTGGTCACGGTGGTGGTGCCGCCGCTGATGGTCAGGGCGGTCTCCGCCTGGATGCCGTCCTCGCCCGCGGTGAGCTTGAGCGCGGAGCCGGTGATGACGATATAGCCCAGGGTGGTATCGCTGTCATTGGTGGAGCGCAGGGCATCCCCGCCGCTGGTGACAGTGATGGCGGCATCCTTGACGGTCAGGCTATCCTTGCCGTTGATGCCGTGATTGACGGCGGTGACGGTGACGGAAGCCTTTTGGATGAGGAGGGTATCCTTGCCGGTGATGCCGTTATTGTAGTTGGCATTGACCGTCAGGCTGCCGTCGCCCGCGATCACCAGGTCGGACTTGGAATACAGGCAGGCATTGGGCTCTTCCTCCTCCGCCGAAGAGTAGCTATCCTCAAAGGTATAGCCTGCTCCATCGGTCAGGGTGGTAGCGGTGCCCTCCGGCAGGTAAAGGGTGGTGGTCTTGGACTTATAGACATACAGGGGACTGCCGGTGGAGCAGGTGATGGCAGCATCCCGCAGCACCAGGGTCACTTCCTCTTTGGGGGCATTTACAAGGATGCGGCCCTCGGTCATGGTGCCGGTAACCACATAGGTGCCGCCCGCCGTGATGGTCACCACGCCGTTGGATACCTCCACGCCGGTGCCGGTAACGGCGGCCGACTGCCCGGAAAGGGCAATGGCGGTGGCGCCGCTTACATCGGGGGACTCCACATCGGCGGTGGTATCCGGGGTGGTAACGGTGTTTTCATTGTCGGTCACGGTGGTTCCGCCGGTGGTATTGCCGGTGGCGGCGCCGCTTTCGCCGCAGGCGGAAAGGCACCCGGCCAGCAGCGCGGCGCTTATGATAATAGACAGGATACGATATTTGCGTTTCATATTTGGTTCCTCCTTTCGGTCGATGGCCCTATGATAAAACCGTACGCTAAAGAAAAGCTAAAGAAAAAAAGTTTTTTCCTTTAGGCAGGCTTTAGGCGGCGGCTTTAAGATAAGGCCATCCAATCCGAAAGGGGTGCCCGACATGGCAAACGGAACACAATACAGCTTCCAGCGCATCGAAAAGAAATACTTTATCTCTCCCGCGCAGATGGAAGCGCTGCTGGATGTGATGCGCCAGCACATGACCGCCGACCGCTACGGCGAATACGCCATCGGCAACATCTACTGCGATACCGATAATTTCCGGCTCATCCGGGCCTCGCTGGAAAAGCCCGCCTATAAAGAAAAGCTGCGCATCCGCTGCTACGGTGTGCCGAAGGCGGGGGATAAGGTCTTTGTGGAGCTGAAAAAGAAATGCGGCGGCGTGGTGTATAAGCGCCGGGTCACCGCACCCCTGCCCCAGGCAGAGCGCTTCCTGCGCGCCGAGACCGCCCCGGCCGAATGGGGACAGATCGGGCAGGAGCTGCAATGGTTCCAGCGCTTTTACGATACCATGCCCCGCATGTATATCGGCTATGACCGTACCGCCTGGGCGGGCACCGAAGACCCGGAGCTGCGAATCACCTTTGACCGGAACATCCGCTGGCGGTGCGACCGCCTGACGCTGGACGCGGGCGATGACGGCAAGCGCCTGCTGCCGGAGGATCAGATCCTGATGGAGGTCAAGATCCCCGGAGCCTGCCCGCTGTGGCTGTGCCGGGCGCTTTCCGCGCTGGAGATCTATCCGACCTCGTTTTCGAAATACGGGGCGTGCTACAAGGAAATGTGCCGGGAGGCCGATGCCCCCGCACGGATGAATGATTCAAAGGAGGCGCATCGCTGTGCTTAACTCGATATTAGGGACCGAACTGACACTGACATCTTTTCTGATCTGCACGGGGGTTTCTCTGCTGCTGGGGGTTGGCACCGCGCTGGTGGCGGGCTACCGTAACCGCAGCACCCAAAGCCTTGCCATCACACTGGCGATCCTGCCGGCGGTGGTGCAGGCGGTCATTATGCTGGTGAATGGCAGCATCGGGGCAGGGATTGCCGTCGCCGGCGCGTTCAGCCTGGTGCGCTTTCGTTCCGCGCCGGGGACCGCCCGGGAGATCGCCGCTATTTTCCTGGCTATGGCCATTGGTTTGGCCACTGGCATGGGCTATGTGGGGCTGGCGGTGCTGCTGTTCCTCATCCTGGCCGGAGCCATGCTGGCGCTTACCGCGCTGCGCTTTGGCCAAAAGGAAGACGCCGGGCGCATCCTGAAGATCACCATTCCGGAGGACCTGGATTACGACGGGCTGTTTGATGACCTGTTTGAGCGCTACACCACCGCCCACACGCTGGAAAAGGTGAAAACCACCAACATGGGCACCCTGTACGAGCTGCGCTACCGCATCACCCTGCGGCAGGAGCCGGTCCCCAAGGCGTTCCTGGATGAGCTGCGCTGCCGCAACGGCAACCTGAACATCACCTGCTGCCGGGAGGAAAGCCACGAAAGCCTGTAAACAGCGCAAAATATCCCCCTATCCGCTTTGGGTAGGGGGATTTGTTTTATGGGATCAGCCCGGCTCCTTCATGCGGTAGCCCACGCCGATCTCGGTGAGAATGTACTGCGGCTCGGCGGGGTTCCGCTCCAGCTTGCGGCGGATATTGGCCATATTGACCCGCAGCAGCTGGCTGTTGCCGCCGGCGGCATCGCCCCACATGGCCTCGCTGATGCGGTCGTAGGTGAGCACCTTGCCCGCGCTGCGGCTCAGGAGTTCCACCAGGCGGTATTCATTGGCGGTGAGGTGCACCGGCTGCCCGGCCAATGTGACCAAATGCTTATCGTAATCGATGGTCAGCTCGCCGGTGGTAAAGGCGGAAAGATTGACGGCAGGCCCGGCCCGGCGCAGCGCCGCCCGGATACGGGCCAGCAGCTCCGGGGAGCCGAACGGCTTGGTAATATAATCATCGGCGCCGTTATCCAGGGCGGCCACCTTTTCGCTTTCCTCGGTGCGGGCGGAGACCACGATGACCGGCAGGCCATAGCGCTGCCGCAGCTCCCGCAGCAGCTCCAGTCCATCGGCATCCGGCAGGCCCAGGTCCAGCAGCATGGCACTGAACTCTGTCCTTTCCAGCGCCGCGCGGGCCTGGGCGGCACAGGTCGCCACCTCCACGGTGTAGCCATCACCCTCCAGCACGGTTTTCATAAAATTGCTGATGGAAAACTCGTCCTCGACGATCAGGATCTTATTCAACATGTTATTCCTCCTCTATTTCCGCCAGCGGCAGGGTGATGCAAAAGCTGGCGCCCCCCTGCGGGCGGTTGGCGGCGGTGATCTGCCCGCCATGGGCATTTACTATGGTGCGGCACACCGTCAGGCCGATGCCCATATTGCGGCGGTCGCTGCTGGTCTGCTCCGCACGGGTGCGCATCCCATCAAAAACATTTTCCAGACCGTGGCTATCCAGCCCCACGCCGTCATCCTCCACCCGGAGTTCCGCCTTGTCATTCCGGCGGCGGGCCGTCAGGGTGATGTTCTTTGCCCTTTCCCCGTGCAGGGCGGCGTTTTCCAGCAGGTTCAGCAGTACCTGCTCCATCAGGGTGGCATCCATCGGGGCCATCAGCAGTTCATCGGGGGCGGTCACCTGCACGGCAAAATCGGGGTACCGCCGGCGGAACTTGGCCGCCGCGCCCGCCATCACCTCCTCCACCGCCTCCGGCTGGGTAATGAGCCGGGTTTCGCCGTCACCGTTCAGTCGGGTGATGGTCAAGAGGTTTTCCACCATGTGGATGAGCCACTCCGATTCCTCCTCGGCGCTTCGCAGCAGCTCCCGCTGCTTCTGGGGCGGCAGGGTATCCTGCTGCTCCAGCACTGTATTGATGGCCCCGGAAATGGCCGTAAGGGGGGTGCGCAGATCGTGGCTGACCGCCCGCAGCAGGTTGCCCCGGGTGCGTTCCTTTTCATTTTCCGCCCGCAGGCGCTGCTGGTCACGGCTGCGTACCGTCATGGCGCTGGTGAGGATACCCACCACAAACAGCGTTACAAAGGTGATGGGATATCCGGGGCCGGAAAAGCTCAGCTTGGAAAAGGGCTCGGTGAAGAAGTAATTGACCACAAAGACCGAAAGCAGCGAGCCCAAAAGACTCCACAGATAGCCATCGGTAAAAAAGCCGGTGAGGAATACCGCCAGCACAAAAATGACCGGCGCGGTATCCTCGGCGTAGCCCATCTCCCCCAGATACAGGCAGATGAGCAGCGCGCACAGGTGCAAAAGCAGCATGGTGATGGCATCCTGCTCCCATTTGGTATAGGTTTCGTCCCGCTCGATCGGCGGCATCGGGCCCCTCCCCCTTTCCTCTCTTTGGGATAATCATACCATTTCCAGGCGTTTTTGCAAAGTCCCCCGTCAAAAAAATCCCCCGCGGATAAAAGCCCGCAGGGGAATATTTTATTTGCCGAGGTATGCCTCGCGGATGACCGGGTTTTCCAGAAGCTCGCGTCCCGCGCCCTCCAGGATGATCTCGCCGGTTTCCATTACATAGCCGCGGTCAGCGGTGTGCAGGGCCATATTGGCGTTCTGCTCGATGAGCAGGATGGTAACACCCTGCTTATTGATTTCCTTGATGATTTGGAAAATATCCCGCACGATGAGCGGGGCCAGGCCCAGCGAGGGCTCATCCATCATCATCAGCTTGGGACGGCTCATCAGGGCGCGGGCCACGGCCAGCATCTGCTGCTCGCCGCCGGAAAGGGTGCCGGCCAGCTGCCAGTGGCGCTCCTTCAGGCGGGGGAACAGCTCATAGCACCACTCGATGTCGTCATCCAGCTTATCATGGCGCAGGTAGGCGCCGATCTTCATATTCTCCAGCACCGTCATATCCGGGAAGACCCGGCGGCCCTCCGGCACCAGGGTAATGCCCCGCTTGACGATCTCATCACTGGGCTTGCCCAGCAGCTCCTCGCCATTGTAGGTGATGGACCCGGCCTGAGCCTTGACCTGGCCGGCGATGGTGCGCAGGGTGGTGGATTTGCCGGCGCCATTGGCGCCTACCAGCGTAACGATGCTGCCATCCGGCACCTCAAAGGAGATATTCTTTACGGCGCGGATCCCGCCGTAATTGACCTGTAATTCCTGTACTTTAAGCATCGAGATCCACCCCCAAATACGCGTCGATGACCCGCTGATCCATCTGGACCGCCTCGGGTATGCCCTCAGCGATCAGCTTGCCGAATTCCAGCACATAGATGCGGTCGGAAATGCCCATGACGAGATTCATGTGGTGCTCGATGAGCAGGATGCTGAGATTAAACTGTTCCCGGATCTCCCGGATGAATTCGGTGAGCTCCACCGTTTCCTGCGGGTTCATACCGGCCGCCGGCTCATCCAGGATGAGCAGTCTGGGGTCGGTGGCCAGGGCGCGCGCGATCTCCAGCCGGCGCTGCTGGCCGTAGGGCAGGTTGCTGGCGGTTTCATCCTTCAGCTCGGCCAGGCCCACAATCTCCAGAAGCTCCATCGCCTCCCGGCGCATCCGGGCCTCTTCCTTGCCGTTCAGGTGGAAGGTAGCCGCCAAAAAGCCGCCCTTGGCATGCATATGCTTGGCAATGAGAACATTCTCAAAAACAGTCAGATTGCCGAACAGGCGGATATTCTGGAAGGTACGGGCCAAACCCATTTTGGTGATCTGATCCGGCGTTTTGCGCAGGGTGGGCTTCCCCGCGAATTTTTCCGCATCGCTGCCGAGATAATCATGCTTGGCACGACCGGTGGGGTGTTCGCACAGATAGGGCTTGCCATCGAGATACAGGCAGCCATTGGTAGGGGCATATACGCCCGTCACCACATTGAATGCCGTGGTCTTGCCGGCGCCGTTGGGGCCGATGAGGGCCACGATCTCGCCCTCGCCCACTTCCATCGAAAGGTTATCCACGGCCACCACGCCGCCAAACTGCATTGTCACATTTTCCAGCTTCAGAACGGGGTTACTCATTTGCCGCACCGCCTTTCACTGCTTTTTTGCCGGTAAACAGGTTTTTGAAGAACCGGCCGATCTTGCCAAAGAACGCGAAAATGGCGTCCCAACTGAATTCTTTTGTGCCCATCAGGCCCTGGCGGTAGAACAGCACAATGACCATGATGACCACCGAGAAAACGACCATGCGGAAGCCGTGGCCGAGCAGCGGTACCTTAAAAGTGCCGATCATGGTGGGGTTATCCAGGAAGCGCAGCCACCACTCGCTGCACGCCACATACAGGAAGGAGCCCAGCACCGAGCCGGTGATGGAGCCGATGCCGCCGATGACGACGATGAGCAGGATCTCGTAGGTCATGGCCGTGGTAAAGTTCTTGGCGTGGGCATTGTACTGGAACATGGCCAGCAGCGCGCCGCCAATACCCGCGAAGAAGCTGCTGGTGCAGAAGGAGAGCATCTTGTGCTTCATCAGGTTGATGCCCATGGCCTCCGCGGCGATTTCATCCTCCCGGATGGCCTTAAAGGCCCGGCCGTAGGTGGAATTGATAAGCAGCACGATGATGGCGATGCAAACGCCGGAAACGATAAACGGGAACAGGATGCTATCATAGCCCGTAAATTTGCGCAGGATGTTGGAGGCATTGGTGAGCGGGCCCAGCTTCTCCCACTGGATCACCGCGCGGAGAATCTCCGCAAAGCCCAGGGTGGCAATGGCCAGGTAGTCGCTCTTCAGCCGCAGTACCGGCGCGCCGATGAGCGCCGCGAACAGCGCCGCCACCGCGCCGGCCAGGATCAGGGCCGGGATCTGAGGCATCTGGAACTGCACAATACCGCCATTGAAGTACTGATAAACATTGATGCGCTGATCCACCGGGATGGTAAGGATAGCATAGGTATAGGCGCCCAGCAGCATAAAGCCTGCCTGGCCCAGGCTGAACAGCCCGGTAAAGCCGTTCAGCAGGTTCATGCTGACCACCAGCAGGGCGTAAATGGCGCCCTTTTGCAGCACGGTGGAAAGCATCGAGCTTTTTAGCGGGCTGTTATCGATATACAGCAGCACACCCACCAGCACCGCCGCCAGAAGAAGGGAACAGATCAAATTGCGTGTTTTCTTGTTTTTCATCGTTTACACCTTCTCCTTCAGTTTCTCTCCAAACAGGCCGTTGGGCTTGATGAGGAGGATAATGATCAGCAGCGCAAAGGTAAAGGCATTGCTGAAGATGGAAATATCCTGGTTGGACTTGATGAATGTTTCGCAGATACCGATGATATAGGAGCCGATGACTGCGCCAGGCACCGAGCCGATGCCGCCGAATACCGCCGCCACGAAGGATTTGAGGCCCGGCATGGCGCCGATGGTGGGGCTGACCTGCCCGATGTAGCTGAAATACAGGATAGAGCCGACCGCAGCGAGGAACGAACCGATGACAAAGGTAATGGAGATGACCCGGTCAATGCGGATGCCCATAAGCTGCGC
Source organism: uncultured Clostridia bacterium (assembly GCA_937907305.1). GTDB lineage: Bacteria > Bacillota > Clostridia > Oscillospirales > Ruminococcaceae > Angelakisella. The sequence goes on from CALERQ010000048.1 coordinate 8,764, forward strand.
GGTATCAAAGTCCTTGGCCACAGCACGCATGGCCATGCCCATCTTGGTGTGCTTGATCACGATAACCAGCGCGATGACCAGCAGGATGGTCAGCACGGGGGTGAGGATGGCCAGCCGCCGCACGGTAATGCCGCCGATCTGGATCTCGGTACGCAGCCAGGGGATATTGGGATAAGCCTGTGCCAGACCGCCGGTGACATAGGTGGAAAGGTTCTGCAGCAGGTAGCTCACGCCGATGGCAGAGATCATGACCGACATGCGGGGCGCGGAACGCAGCGGCTTGTAGGCCACCTTTTCTATCATCACGCCCAGCACCACTGTCAGGATCAGCGTCAGGATCAAGCCGACGGCAATGCTGCCAGCCCCCAAAAAGCCGCTGCTCCAGCTGGTAATATAGATCATGATGAAGCCCGCGACCATGAACATATCGCCGTGGGCAAAATTGATGAGCCGCAGGATGCCGTAAACCATGGTATAGCCGATGGCGATAAGCGCGTACAGGCTGCCGATGGTCAATCCGGAGATCAATATCTGGGCGTAGTAGGTAAAGTCATGCATATACACTGCCTCCGTAATAAAAAGGATATGCCGGGAAAAATGGCGCTGCGGTCCCCTTTGCCGGGGCTTTCATCCATCGCCGGGTCAAAGCCCTCGCAAAGAACGCCGCACCCATGCCGTTCGTTATAAACGGCCGTAAGCGCAGCGGGGGAAACCCAGTGGGTCTCCCTCGCCGCGCAGCCGTAGCTTTACATCATGCTGTTACAGCTTTTTGCCATTACTCAATAGCAACAGAATCGGCAAATACAAAGCCCTCGGTGGTAGCGGTCTTGATGATGGCGTAGCTCTTAATGGCATCGCCGTTCTCATCAAACTTCAGGTCGCCGGTTACCAGGCCGGGAACATCCAGCGCAGCCAGGGCGTCACGCAGGGTAGCGCCATCGGTGGACTGAGCCTTCTCCAGGGCGTAGTAGATCGCCATGTAGGCATCGTAACCGCAGGCGGTCACGGCAGAGATCTCTTCGCTGTTGGAGTTATCGGTCAGGCGGGCGGAATCTTCCTTCAGCCAGGCCTTGAAGCCCTCGGCAAAGGCATTGGCAGCGGGGTTGGTATCGTCGCCCTCAATGAAGAAGGTAGAGAAGTAAACGCCGTCAATGGAAGCGCCGGCTTCTACTACACGCTGGATGATGGAAACATCGTCCCAGGTATCAGAGGCCAGGATGCAGCCGTTGATGCCGGCCTCACGGGCCTGCTTGATGATGAAGGGAGCGGTCTCGATGGAGGTGGGGGCAAAGATGGCCTCAATACCCTGGGAAGCCAGGCTGGCCATGGTGCCGGAGAAGTCGGTCTCGCCGGTCTGGAAGTTGACTTCCACAACCTCGCCGCCCAGCGCCTCGAAGGCCTTTACAAAGTAGGTGCCCAGACCAGCGGAGTAGTCATCACCGGCCTCGGTGATAACGGCAGCCTTGGTCACGCCCTGCTTCTTGGCAAACTGCGCATCCGCTACGCTCTGGAAGGGATCGATGAAGCAAACGCGGAAGTAATAGTCATTGCCCTGGGTAACCTGGGGATTGGTGCAGGAAGTACCGATCGCCGGGATCTTGGCCTGCTCAAAGTAGGGGCCGCCAGCGATAGCGCAGCTGGAGCCGTAGGTGCCCAGTACAGCGGTCACGCCCTTGGAAACCAGCTGCTGGGCAGCGGTGGGCGCCTTGGAAGAATCGGACTGGTTATCGGCATAGGTCAGCTCGATCTTGTATTCCTCGCCGCCAATGGTAACGGTGGGATACAGAGAATTGGCGTACTGGATGCCAAGGATCTCTTTTTTGCCGCCGGCGCCGTTCTGGCCGGAGGTGGGTTCAAAAATGCCGATGGTGATGACTTTTTCATCGGTGGCGGGGGTGTTTGCATCGCCGCCGCAGGCTACCATGGAAACAACCATGACCAGGCACAGCAGAATCGCGATCAGTTTTTTCATCTTTCTATTCCTCCTTATGGAATGATGGGTTTGTACCTCCGAGGGCGTACACTTGTGCGCCGGGGGAAGATATTAGTAGTATTATAGCAACCGTTCCCCCATTTGGCTACTATTTTTTTATTGCATTTTCGTCGCTTTGTAGGTTAAAATCGCTCCGACTTGTTTATTTTGACGAATGAAATTTGCAGGCAGCCATTCATTTCACTAAAGTGTTTTTCGCTCCCGCATTTTTGCTTTGTCCGCTGTGCGCCAATGGGGGACACTCCGCTCTCCTTTTAATGTAATTTTGTGCAACTTATCGGCATGCTTTCCTGCATTTTAGTCGCAATTTATTCGCATTCTGTTCTTACTTTCCCTGCATTGACTATCCCATTTTCTTGTGGTACCATATAGGTATCACCAATTAAGGAGGTTTTTTCCATGAGCAAAATTCAGAAAATCTACGATTACCTCAAAGAATGCAACGGCTTCTTCTTTGCCAGCTGTGATGGCGATAAGCCCCGCGTGCGCCCCTTCGGCTTTATGATGATCTACGAGGATAAGCTGTACTTCGGCATGGGCACCCATAAGGAAAGCTACAAGCAGGTCAAGGCCAATCCCAATGTGGAGATCTCCGCCATGAACCCCGATGGCAGCTTCATCCGCGTCAAGGGCGTCGCCAACTTTGATATGCGCCCCGAGGTGCAGGCCCATATGTTTGAGGTCTCCCCCAGCCTGCGCAAAATCTATAATGAAGAATCCGGCCTGACTCAGGCTACCTTCTACCTCACCGATATCGTCGCTGAGACCAGCAAGGACAATGTTTTCACCCCCATCACCGATTGATCTATGCACTACTCTTTCCCCCGGGCCATCCTGTCCGGGGGATTTTTCTTTATCCCGGCCATGTGCAAACCACCGGCTCGGGGCGCAGCCCCTTCCGGCTCCGCCGGAAGTAAGCAGGCTCCGCCTGCTTTCCGCCGCCTGCGGCGGCGGGGGCTGCGCCCCGGCCTTCCTGCACTCACCCTCCCCACGCAAAAATCCCGCCCCGATGCTTTTTATCGGGACGGGATTTTAGTATTATGAATTATCGCTCGACCAGCGCCTGCAATTTCTTCAGGGCGCCGCTGTCGCCGGTATTGTAGATCTGTTGCACTACAAGGACATCTTTGATGTTCTTTTCCGCCACCAGGTCGTAAATCGAGCCCTTGTAGTACCGGAAATCGATCCAGTACAGGTACTGGTAGTGGTCTACCAGGTAGGGGATCAACGCATTGCCGTAGCTGTCCTTTATCACCAGGCAGGCAGAACCATCGGTAATCTCCGGGTTTTCCACCACGCTGTACGGCTGGTCGCCGCCCGCAAAGGCCCCATACTTCACACTGCTGCCGTAGCCGGAAACATCATTCACCACAAACCAGTCGTAGGTGGTGCCATCGGCCATGGTCATCTTCATTTTGTTGGTGCCCATCGGCTTGTAGGCAATCACCGTATCGGGATTGGCCCCCAGCGAGGTGATACCGCTGACCGAATAATAGGTCCCCAAAAAGTTCGGGAATTCCACTTGCTCAAATTGGTCCAGCGTGTGCGGGGTCAGCCCGGCTGCTTTGGCATACTGGGTGTAGGCGTAGTAGGCACCCAGCGCTGTCCAGTGGTGGTCGGTGTGGAAGTAGATGTACTCATCCACATGCTCCCGCAGGGCATCAAAGACCTCTACCCCGCTGATATCCGCCGCCATGCGGCTGTAAATATACCGGATGGCCTCCCGCTGGTCGCTGATATGCAACTCCTTCTGCAAGGAGTCACTCAGCAGCACCCCGCCATTGATCGGCGCGACCAGGCTGTATAACTGGGCCTTGCCCGCCAGCCGCTTATCCATCTCATTCAGGATAGCCGCGTACCAGTCGGAATTCTCCTGCTGGAAATAATAAAGCCCGTAGCCCACATTCCCACTGACAAAAATCCCGCTGATCATCTCGCCGTCGGCGCTTACATTGCCATCGCGGGGCGGTTCGGTATTGTTGTCCTGCTGGGGATCATCTGTCTTATTTTCGGGGTCATCCTTCGGCAGGGTAGGCAGCTCGCCCTGCCCCTCCCCGATATCCGGGATCTCCTCGCCCTGGTTTTCACCGCCCACTATCACATCACTGCGGATGCCGTAAAGACTCTGCACCACCTTGTTCCCGCCAATGAGCAGTTCCCGCAGCGGGTAGGTATCGGCGTACCAGGTATCTATCCCGCTAAACCACTTCCCGCTCCAGAAGCTCTCCCAGGTAAAGGCCGGGAACTCGGTGAGCTTTCGTTTTTCTATCTCACTTTCAGTGGGCCGGGGCAAAAAAATACCGATGACGCACAGCACCGCCAACATACCGAAGAACGCCGTCAGTTTTATCCACCGGGTCCTGCTCTCCCGATCCTTTTGCTTCATCCCGTTCCCTCCTTTTTCGCACCCCACTCATACTTTGTATGGGGGCATAGTTTCTGCCCTGCTTACCGGCTCGTTAAAAATCCGGTTTCCAGTCTTGGCCGGTTTCCGCAAACCGCGGGTAAATCATTCCTGCGTCCCCGCCAATCCGCAAAAGCCGCGGGGATCGGGGCGCAGCCCGCCCGTCCTCCGGACGGGCTCCGCGCGCTTCGCGCGCGGCTTTCGGCGAAGCCGAAAGGGGCTGCGCCCCGCCTTCCCCCGCCGGTTTTTCTTTTCTTTAGAACTGGAAATACAGGAACGGATTGTAGCTGTCTCCCGCCAGCGCCATCGCCGCCAATAGCAGCAGAAGCACCGGATGGATCACTTCCCACACGGCAGCCGCGCCCCGCAGCAGCCGGCTCCCGGCAAAGACGCCGTCCCCCTGGGCCGCCGCCTTCCAGCGCTGCCACAGCTTTGCCGCCAGCGGCGTGCAGGCCGCACAGGCCACCAGCAGCAGGAAAATGTTATTCTTCAGGCTGAGGCCCACCGCCATACCGGCCGCGGCCGTCCCGCCGCCAAAGAGTCCCCGCAGCGCCATCCCCAGCGCCGCCGCGTCGCGGAAGCGGAAAATGACCCAGCAGAAGTACACAATGATGAGCAGGAAAATGTGCCGCAGCACCGCCGGTATCCTTTGCAGCTTCTCCCCCAGCAGGAATTTTTCGATAACAAGGAACAGGAAAAAGTACAGTCCCCACAGCACATAGTTCCAGCTGGCACCATGCCACAGGCCGGTCAACCCCCACACAATAAACAGATTGAGGAGCTGTCGCCCCTTGCCCCGGCGGTTGCCGCCCAGCGGGATATACACATAATCACGGAAGAAGGTGGAAAGCGAAATGTGCCACCGCCGCCAAAAATCCGTAACGGAGGAGGCAATATAGGGATAGTTGAAATTTTCCTTATAATGAAAGCCGCACATCAGCCCCATGCCGATGGCCATATCGGAATAAGCCGAAAAATCCAGGTAGATCTGCAGCATATAGCACAGCCCGCCCAGCCACAGTCCCGCCGTTGGGATCTTCACCAGCCCCTCGGCGGTCATGGGCAGCCAGCGGTCGGCCAGCACCGCCACTGAATTGGCCAGTACCGCCTTTTTGGCCAGTCCCACCGTAAAGCGGCTGATGCCCCGGCTCACTTCCTCCGCGTGTACCTGGCGCTTCGCCAGGTCCTGGGCCACATCCCGGTACCGCACAATGGGCCCGGCAATGCACTGGTGGAACAGGCTGGCATACAGCAGCAGGATCCAGTATTTCTTCTGGGCGCGCACCTCGCCGCGGTACACATCCACCACATAGCTGATCAGCTGGAAAGTGTAGAACGAAATACCGATCGGCAGCACGATCTGCGGGATCACTTCCGGCCAGCCGAAAAGGCTTTGCAGGTTCCCCATCAGGAAGCCCGTATACTTAAAGATGCCCAGCACCAGCAGCACCAGCGTCACGCACAGGCTCAGGTGCAGCTTTTTGCGCTGCGGCTCCCGCTCGATGCGGATGGCAAAAAACCAGCACAGCGCCGTATCCAGCAGGAGCAGCACCACATACCGCGGCCCCGCCCAGCTGAAAAACACCAGCGAGAAGAGAAGCATGGCAATATTCTTTTGTCGCACGCCGCGCAGCGCCGCCTGGCTCACCAGGTTCAGCGCCAAAAAAAGAAACACAAACAGCAGGCTGGAAAATACCATCTCGTCCTCCCAAAAGAGTAAAAAACCGTCAAAAAAGTCCCCATTCCCGGCGCGAAAAACTCTGTCGGAAACAGGAACCCGCTGTATTTTAGTGTAGTCTTATTCGCCCCCGTTTGCAAGGGTGCAAATATTAAATTTTTATAAATTCAGCACAAAGATTTGCTTAAGGCAAAAGCCTCCACAGCCCGCTGGGCAAACCGCCCTTTCGGGCGGTTTCGGCGGGGCTCCGCCCCGCCTGCGGCCGCCTGCCGGCGGCCGGCCCCGCGGGCCCCAGGGGCCCGCGCAAGCCACGGGTTTGGGGCGCAGCCCGGCGGCTTCGCCGCCTAAGCGGCCGGCCCATGGTCCCGCCGCTGCCGCCGCCTGCGGCGGCGGGGGCTGCGCCCCCTCTCCCCCTGCGCAGCCCCGCAAAAAACCACCCCCACCCGGTCTCCCGGATGGGGGCAGTCGTTTTTCTGTTAAGGCTTATTTTCCGGCCTTGATGGCAGCCTGCGCGGCAGCCAGACGGGCGATCGGTACACGGAAGGGAGAGCAGGAAACATAGTCCAGGCCCACACGGTCGCAGAACTCCACGCTGGTGGGGTCGCCGCCGTGCTCGCCGCAGATGCCCAGGCCCAGGTTGGGACGGGTCTGGCGGCCCAGCTTCACGCTCATCTCGATGAGCTTGCCAACACCCTTCTGGTCCAGATGGGCAAAGGGATCGCTCTCGTAGATCTTGTTCTCATAGTAATAATTCAGGAACTTACCGGCGTCGTCACGGCTGAAGCCGAAGGTCATCTGGGTCAGGTCGTTGGTGCCGA
>CALERQ010000049.1 GCA_937907305.1 uncultured Clostridia bacterium
TCCACAGGCCGTCCAGCCCTCGCTCGCTGCGGGCGCCCGCCGCCGCTTTCCGCTTATCCGGGTCAGTTCATCCCCCGGCAGCAGATCGCCCAGCGGCTTTCGGCCATTTTCTCCGCTGCCGCCCGGGCCATATCTTCCTCCGGGAATATCCCGAATACCGCGCTGCCGCTGCCGGTCATCAGCGCCGCCAGGGCTCCGCTTTGCCGCAGCTCCCGCCGGATCTCGTTCAGCTCCGGCAGGGCGGTCACTTCCTCAAATACATTGTAAAGGCTGCCGCACAGCCCCGCCAGATCACCCTTTTCCAGCGCCTTTGCCGCCTCTTGGGTGGTAAAGCGCTGCCGCAGGCTCTCTCCCCTCTCGTCGATCCGCCGGTACATGGCCGGGGTAGAGCACCCCGCCTTTGGCTTGGTGATCACCAGCCACAGCGGCAAATGACTTTCCACCGGGGTCAGCATCTCCCCGATCCCGGTCGCGACCGCCGTCCCGCCGTTTATACAGAACGGCACATCAGCGCCCAGCTCCGCCGCCAGCGCCCGCAGCCTTTCACGGCCCAGGCCCAGCCCGTACAGGCGGTCCATCCCGCGCAGGTAGGCCGCCGCATCGGTGCTGCCGCCGCCCAGCCCCGCCTGGGTGGGGATATTCTTCTCCAGCGTTACCGCCACCCCGCCCAGCGCCGGGCATTCTCTTCTCAGCAGCCGGTCGGCACGGGCAATGATATTCTCCCCCGCCGGTATCCGCTCCACATCGTTCAGCGCAAAGCCGCTCTCCCGCCGTTCCAGTGTCAGCTTGTCGCACAGGCTCACACTCTGGAACAGCGATTCGATGGTGTGGTAGCCATCCGCCCGCCGGCCGGTCACCGCCAGGGTCAGGTTCACCTTGGCATAGGCCGCTTCCGTCACCGTTCGCATGTTCCGTCCTCCACTGTCAGGATGCACAGCACCGCGATGCCCAGCCCTTTTCCGCAGTCGGTCAGCCCCTCGCCGGTGGTAGCGGTAATGCCGATGGCCGCAGGCTCCACCCCCAGCAACCCGGCGATTTTCTCCCGCATCGCGGGAATCATCGGGCTGATCTTCGGCCGCAGGCACTCCATCGAAACGCTGAGGTGGACGATCCTCCCCTCCAGCGTTTTCAGGGCTTCCCGCAGGTACTCCGCCGAATCGGTGATGCCGCTTTTGCACATCTCATCGGCCACCCTGCCCAGTATATTTCGCCCGGTAATGCCGGAAACGGCATTGGTAATGGCGTGCAGCACCACATCGCCGTCGCTGTTGGCCAGCAGCCCCGTCTCCCCAGGGAACACCACCCCGCCCAAAACAAGCGGCTTGCCGGGTGTTTCCTCAAAGCGGTGGCTGTCTTGTCCGATCGCTGCTCTCATGCCGTCACCTCGTTTTCTGTATCCATTCTTCGGTCTGCCACCGAATCTCGCCGTCCAGCGCCAGCACCTCATCTATGCTGTTCATCTCGTGGGCGGCATGCCGCTCCAGCATTGCTTCCACCCCACGCGGGATATCGGTAAACCGCACCTCTCCCGCCAAAAAGCGGGCCACCAGCACCTCATTGGCGGCGTTCAGCGCTACCTGCGCGCTGTGTCCGGCACGCGCGGCTTCTGTCGCCAGCCGCAGGCAGGGGAACTTCTCATCATCCGGCTTTTGGAACTCCAGCGCCTTCATCGCGAAAATATCCAGCCGGTGCGGCGCGGGCATCCGTTCCGGGTAGGAAAGCGCGTAAGCGATGGGGATCTCCATATCCGGCGGCGCGATATTCGCCATAATGCTGCCGTCCCGGAATTCCACCATCGAGTGAACGATGCTCTGCCGGTGGATGACCACCTGCACCTTTTCCACCGGCACATCAAAAAGCCACCGGGCCTCGATGACCTCAAAGCCCTTGTTCATCATGGTGGCGCTGTCTATCGTAATTTTGGGGCCCATTTTCCAGGTGGGGTGCCGCAGCGCCTCCTCCGGGGTGATATCATCGGTAATTTCCTTCTCAAAAAACGGCCCGCCGGAAGCCGTCAGCAATATCCGCTCGATCTCCGCGTGGTTTTCTCCCCGCAGGCACTGCATAATGGCACTATGCTCGCTGTCCACCGTCAGCAGGGTGGCATGGCGTTCCTTGGCCGCTTCCATTACCAGACGGCCGCCCGCCACCAGCACTTCCTTATTGGCCAGCGCCACCGTTTTCCCGTTTTGGATCATATTCCAGGTCGGGCGAAGTCCCGCCACTCCTACCAAGGCTGAAACTCCAATATCAAAGTCCGTGAGCCGGCTGATCGCGTCCATTCCCTCCGCGCCCCAGTATACATCCAGCCCGGGGAACTGCTCCCGCAGCGTTTCGGCATCCCTTTCTTCCAGAATATACACATGACGGGGGTTAAATTCCCGTATCTGCTCCGTAAGCCGCCGTAAATTATGCCCCGCCGTGAGGATGGAAACCGCAAAGCGATCCCGCTCCCGCCGCACCACATTCAGGGTGCTGCACCCTATGGAACCGGTACTGCCAAAAATGGCAAGCTCTTTCATCTGGTTTCCTCCCTTTGGCATTTGCTTGATTTTTAATTATACCATAGGTCCATGCCCTTTATCAACCGCAGGCCCGCATTTTGCTCCTTTGCAGGTCTTTGCAGCCCGCAGGCTTACGGCCCGCAGGGCAAACCGTCCTCCGGACGGTTTCAGCGGCCTTCGGCCGCTGGCTCCGGCTGCGCCGGAGCGCCCTGCGGGCCGCCCTCCCCCTGCGCCTTCCTGCCAAAAGGCGGCAAGGCCCACTGCCCCGCCGCCTTTGTATTCACTTCAGTCCACCGGCCGGATGATCCCCATCGGGGTCTGCTCATGGCTCTGCCCCAGGGGGTTGTCCCGCAGGATCGCCGCCATCCGTCCACGGTCGGTGGAAAGCGGCGCCGCCCCCATGATCACCCCGCCGATGTCATTGATATCGGTGATCAAAACAGGCTTGCCCAGCACGGCGTAAATTTCCGCCGCCACCTTGTCAGGGTCCGCCGGACCCAGCACCACATACTCGTTGTAGGGCGGCAGGGTGCAGTCGCACGGCCCGTCAATGGAACGCGCCTTTTCCCCCGCCACCTTGTAGAACCACCCGCGGATGCCAAACAGCTTGCCCACCGCGGAAACAGCGGCCGCCACCAGAATACGGAAGGTCCCGCACTCTCTTATGGCCATCTCCATCGTCTCCGGGATCCCCAGCCCGATGCCGTAGGGCGTTTTCAGCACAAATTTACACAGGAATTTCGCCAGCGGCCGGGGCTTGATCTCCTTCATGGGGATCGCCCGCTTTTGGGTGCAGGCCACCGCCTTTTCGGTGATAAAGAGGGTGTCGCCCTCCCGCATTTCGGGGGCGGCGTATTTCATCACCACATCGGTAATATTGTCCGCGTCGGTGATGACATGCGTTTTGATGCACAGGCGGCGGTACTGCTTTCCCTCCACCTCTATTATCTCATTCTTTCCGGGATTGACTACCATCTGTCTCATTTCCTCTCTTTACCCGGCAGGGTTTTTCGCGGGTTATTATACCACAGCCCTCCGGCTCATGCAATGGTTTTACTACCTTCGCTTAACAAGAGCACATACGGTTTTTGCGGGCATAAATGCCGCCTGACATTGCGCGTCGCGTTGACAGGCGCCAGCCTGCCTGCCGCTCCGCGCTTCCTCTGGCGCCGTTTCTCCCGCGCAAAAACTCCGCAGGACTTTTCGGCGAGAGAAAACCGGATGATGACAAGGAAGAGGACGCCGGCATACTGGCGTATGTCAAGGACGATGACGCCATCAGCGCCGATTTTCACTTGGGGTCCCTGCAAGGTCGTAAGACCTTGCGGGGAAAGGAGGACGCACCGCAGCGGGGAGGGCTGCCCGAAGCAATGCGCAGGGTCAGCACGACAGGAGCGGAGGTTGCGTCCGACGCAAAAGCGTGTGTGTCCTTGTCAAGCGAAGGTAAGATAGCACAGCAAAGCCGTCGCCCGGCCCCGCAGCCGCCATTCTCCGGCGTCCGCCGGCAGGAATACGCACTCCCCGGCCCGTACCGGCTTGGCTTCGCCGCCGCACAGCAGCTCTCCCTCCCCGGCCGTCACCAGCAGCCCGGCAAAGCTCTCTCCGTCACAGCAGACCGCGGCTTCGTTCTGCAAAAGATCCACCGTAAAGTTCTTATGCCGCCCCAGGTGCCCGCCAAAATCCCAGTCCTGTTCCACCGGGCCGGGCTTCAGCACCGCCAGCGATCGCTCCACATGCAGGGGCCTCGGCTTGCCGTCCGCCCCCAGCCGTCCGTAGTCATACAGCCGGTAGGTCACATTGGAGCTCTGCTGGATCTCCGCAATCACCATCCCCGCCCCAATGGCGTGCACCGTCCCCGGCGGGATGTAAAAAACATCGCCCGCCTTGACCGGCACCCGCCGCAGCAGGTCGGTCAGGGTATTTTCAGTCAGACTTTTCTCTATTTCGTCCCGGCTCACCGCCCGGGCAAAGCCGTAATACAGCGCCGCGCCCGGCTCCGCCTCCAGCACCACCCACATCTCCGCCTTGCCGCTTTGGTGCTCCATCCGCTCGGCATAGCTGTCATCCGGGTGCACCTGCACCGAAAGATCCCTCTTCGCGTCAATGAGCTTCACCAGCATTGGGAACTCCGTAAACGCCGCGCATCTCCTCCCAAAGAAATTACCCGGGTATTTTAGGGCGGCCTCCGGCAGTGTCAGACCTTTCATTTTCCCCTCGGCCAGGCGGCTCATGCCGTCCGGGTGGCAGGAGAGCATCCAGGCCTCCGCCAGCGGCTCACAGTCGCTTTCGATATGGTATTTTTCCCGCAGCTTTTCGCCGCCCCACAGGTAATCCTTACAGGCAGGCGTCAGCTTCCACATCGGCATTTCGCTCCCTCCTTCGGGCAATTTATTCCACCGCCATCCGCAGCAGGGTGCCCTGCGGCAGCGGCTCCGGGTAGTCCATCATAAAGGGCGCCGCGGCATGGGGCACACAGTCCACCGGCTGGCCCTCGGCGTCATACAGCTTTTCCGGGGTAAATTCCCTTACCCCCCGCAATGGCAGCACCAGCTCCAGCGGCTGCCCCACCGCAAATTTATTCCTCTGCACGCACAGCAGACGCCGGTTTTCAGCGTCATAGCCGGTCACTGCCCCGGCTACCTCCCACCGGCGGATATACCCGCCCGTTTCATAGCACTGTCCGGCCTCCGGCGGCCCAAACAGGAACCCCGTGGTATAGTCCCGGTGGCTCACCTTGGTCACTTCCTCCCGCAGCCAGTCCGGGCAGCGGTAACGCTCCGGGTCCTGCCACATCAGGTCGGTGGCGGCCCGGTAGGCCCCGGCGGTCACCGCCGTATAGTAGGCCGATTTCGCCCGCCCCTCGATCTTGAAGGAACAGACCCCCGCCTTCGCCAGCTTGTCCAGGTACTCTATCAGGCACAGGTCCTTGGCATTCAGGATATAGCTATACTGGCCGTCCTCCTCCACCGGGTAGTACTGCCCGGGGCGCTTTTCCTCCATCAGGGCGTACTTCCATCGGCAGGGCTGGGTGCAGGCGCCCCGGTTGGCGTCCCGCCCGGTCAGGTACTGCGAAAGCAAGCACCGTCCGGAAACACTCATGCACATGGCCCCGTGCACAAAGACCTCCACCTCCAGCTCCCGCGGGATGCGGCGGCACAGCTCCTCTATTTCGGTCAGCGGCAGCTCCCGCGCCAGCACCACCCGCTTGGCCCCCAGCCGGTGCAGCTCGGCGGCGGTCAGCCAGTTGGTCACCCCGGCCTGGGTGGAGATATGCAGCTCCAGCTCCGGTACGGCCCGGTGGGCAGCCATCAGCACCCCCATATCGCTCACAATGGCGGCGTCCACGCCCATCTCATGCACCTCAGCCAGGTACCGGGGCAGCAGGTCGGCCTCCTCATTGTTCAGCAGGGTGTTGCAGGTCAGGTAAAGGCGCTTGCCCATTTGGTGGGTCAATTTCACCGCCTCGGCCAGCTCCTCCTGGGTAAAGCTCCTGGTCCCCGCGCGCATATTAAAGAGCTTGCCGCCCAGGTATACCGCGTCCGCCCCAAAGCGCAGCGCCGCCTCCAGCCGTTCCCGGTCGCCCGCCGGCGCCAGTACCTCCGGTTTCTTGTCTATCATCGTGTCATTTTCTCCTGTTTACAGCTTCATCTGGATGGAACGGCCCACTTCCAGCGCCTTTTCCTCGCCCTGCAGGGCCGCCAGCAGGTACAGCGCAAAGGTCATGGCATTGCCGGCGCCATTCGCGGTGATGATCTTTCCATCCTGCTGCAATGGGGCCGCCGTATAGGTGCCGTGGTATTTTTCGTCGTTTTCAAAGCCCGGATAGCAGGTATATTTCCGGCCGTGCAGCAGGCCGTTTTCGCCCAGCACGCTGGGGGCGGCACAGATGGCCGCGACCCACAGATCCTCCTGGGCGGCATAGGCCAGCCCCTCCTGGATGGTCAGCGACTCTCCCAGATGGATGGTACCGGGCATTCCGCCGGGCAGCACCATCATATCGATCTCATCCGGAATGACATCCTCCTCGGCGATATCGCACCCCACCGGGATGCCATGGGCGCCGGTGATGGTCTTGCCGCCAATGCCCACCGTCTTTACCGTCACACCGCCCCGCCGCAGAATATCCACCGGGGTCAGCGCCTCCACTTCCTCAAAGCCCTCTGCCAAAAATACATATGCCGTCATTGTCGGTTCCTCCTTGTATCGTCGCCGTCGGGGTTTCCCCTCGGCAGTGTGATTTTCGTCCTATTTTCGCGGCGCCGCCGGTCTCTTTGCCGGCT
>CALERQ010000050.1 GCA_937907305.1 uncultured Clostridia bacterium
ACGCCTGGCAGATGAGCTCAAAGCCCTTGTGGCCCACCAGACGGGAGATGCACGCGATGATGGGTACATCCGGCTTCTGAGGCAGGCCAAGGCGCTGCTGCAGATCCGCCTTGCACTTGGCCTTTCCGGCGGGCTTTGCGGCGGAGGACTTTGGCGAGGGGTGCCTGCGGGTACGGGAAGTCCCGGCCATCCTGGAGGATACCCCGGCGGAGGATCTGCTGACTGAGCTGTGCGAGCGGCTGCTGCATCGCGGCGGCATGGATGAGGAAGCCATCTATGATGAGCTGTATCACTCGGTGGCGTGCAAAGCGGCCATCAAGGGGAATATCCCTTCGATGCAGCGAGAACAGCAGGAGCTTTTACGCCTGCTGCGGGAGGACCCCACAGTGCGCAACTGCCCGCATGGGCGGCCGGTGGCCATTGTCATTACCCGGCGGGAGTTGGAAAGAATGTTTGGGCGGATCGTTTGATCCATTTTGCATAGAAAGAGGGGAGCGCCGTGCGGCTGAAACCGAATACGCTGATCGTAGTGGCAGGGCCCACGGCCTCCGGTAAAACGGCACTGGCCATCCAAATCGCGAAAGCGGTGGATGGAGAGATCGTTTCCGCCGATAGTATGCAGATCTACCAGGGGATGGACATTGCCACGGCAAAGCCCACCCCGGAGGAGCTGGCGGCGGTGCCGCACCACCTCATCGGCTTTTTGCCGGTGGATCGGGCTTTTTCGGTGGCGGATTACGCGGAGCTGGCACGCAAGGAGATCAATGATATTCTAAGCCGGGGCAAGGTGCCGGTGCTGTGCGGCGGTACAGGTCTTTATATCAAGGCCATCGTGGATAATGTGCAGTACAGCGAGGAGATCACTGGCGATGAAGCGCTGCGGGAACGGCTGCGGCAGCTGGCGGAGCAGGAAGGGAATGATGCCCTGTGGCGGCGGCTGGAAGCGATGGACCCCGAAACGGCCAAACGCATCCACCCCAATAACATCGGCCGGGTCATTCGGGCCCTTGAGGTGATGACGGTCAGCGGGAAGTCCATCCGGGAGCATGAAGCCGAAAGCCTGCGGGAACCGTGCCCTTATCATGTCATCGAGCTGGGGCTGCGCTACCGTGACCGGGAAACGCTGTATGGGCGCATTAACCGGCGGGTGGATAAAATGGTGGAAATGGGACTACTCCAGGAGGTAAAAACGGCCCGGGAACAGGGTCTGACAGCCACCGCCGCGCAGGCCATCGGCTGCAAGGAGCTGTATGGCTGGCTGGACAGCGAAGAAACCCTGGAGGAAGCGCTGGACAGGCTGAAGCAAAGCACCCGCCGCTACGCCAAGCGGCAGCTGACCTGGTTTGGAGCGGATCAGCGGATGTATTGGATCGAGCCGGACGCGCTGGCCGCAGGGGAAACGCCGCTGGATAAAGCAATGGAGATACTGAAAAAGGAGAGGATGGCATGAAAAGCGGAATGGGCAAGCTGCTGACCTTTATCATGGCGGCGTTTTTGCTGGTGTTTGCGGGCTACCATGCCTACCGGCACTTTTTCAGCGACTATACTACCGAGAATGTATACCGCTATACGGTGTACCACAGTACTACTGCCCAAGGGGTGTTTTTTCGGGAGGAAAAAAGCCTGGACCAGGCCGAGGGCAGCAACCTGCGCTACGCGGTGCGGGATGGCGAAAAGGTGCGGGTGGGCAGCGTGCTGGCCTACCGGTACACTGATGCCCTGAGTGCTGACCTGGCGGAACGCCGGGCGGAGGCTCAGGAGGAGCTGACCATGCTGCAGCGGGTGCTGGCCCAGCTGCAAAGCAGCAATATCCCCACCGTAAGCGACTTGACCCGGAATACCGATATTGATCTGCAAAAGCTGGCAGAGGCGGTGGCGCTGGACCGTTACAACGAGTTGGATTCTCTGGCACTGAACCTGCAGGAGGAGATCAACCTGGGCAGCGGCATTACCGGGAAAACTGCGGCGCTGGAAGCCCGCATTGCCGAGCTGGAGGCCCAGACAGCTGGAAGCGCCAGCGGGGAAGCGGTATACAGCACACTGGAGGGGTACTTCAGCAGTGCGGTGGATGGCCGGGAAGGGGAATATACCCCGGCCCGCCTGGAAGCGATGAGCTGCGACGACCTGACGGCGCTGCTGAGCGCGGACAGTGAGGAACAGGAGGGACTGGGAAAAATCGTCTCGGGCCCCGAATGGTACTTTGCGCTGACTATAAGCAGCCGTGAGCATAAAAGCTACCCGCTGGGCAGCACGGTAACACTGAGCTTTGCCGGAGGCGGTACGGTGCAGGGCACGGTGGTGCGCACCGAGCTTTCCGATGACGGCAGCGCCATGATGCTGGTCATCCGGGGGGATACCGTTACGGAGGATACCGTATCCCGACGGGTGGCTACGGTGCGGCTATCTTCCGAAAACTATACCGGCGTGCGGTTTGATAAGGAATATCTGCGTATAGTGGATGGTGTAAAGGGCGTTTATGTGGATAATGGGTACAGCGTCAAGTTCAAGACGGTAGATATCATTTATGAAGGGGACACCTACTACCTCAGCCGGCTGAACTACACCGGTGAAGAGCAGCTCAATATCTTCGATAAGCTTATCGCCAGCAAAACAGAGCTTTATGATGGGATGCCGCTTAGCGATCTGTGAGGAAAATGCCCGACCTGGACACAATTTCTTGTGGTAACGCATTGACAGGAACCACAAAGAATGGGATAATAGATTTATATATCAAATATTCTGCGCAAGGAGGCCGTTATGAGTTTCATCAATAAATTCAAGGACTTTATGGGGATCGGCGAAGAAGATTTCGAGGACGATTTTGAGGAGAACGAGCAGCCCGAGGAGATGGAAGACGATCCGTTTGGGGGCTTTTCCATGCAGCCGGAGTACCGCCCCGGCAAAACCGAGCCGGTCGAAAAGACTGTGGCGCCCCGCAAGGATAATAAGGTCGTCAATATCAATACCACCACGCAGCTGCAGGTGGTGCTGGTAAAGCCGGAGAAGTTTGAGGATGCTTCCGGCATCGCGGATCATCTGCTGGCTAAGCGCACCGTGGTGCTCAATCTGGAATCGACCAACCGGGAAATTGCCCGCCGCCTGGTGGATTTTTTGAGCGGTGTGGCTTATGCCAATGGCGGCCAGATCAAGAAGGTGGCAAATTCTACTTATATCATCACCCCCTATAATGTAGGCGTGATGGGCGACAGCCTGCTGGACGAGCTGGAAAACAGCGGACTGTATCTGTAAGCAAGGGACCGTAACACTGGACCGGCACGACCGGGGGAGGAACAGAAAATGACCGAGAATTTGGCTCATCCGCAGTTTAGCAAGGGGCTTTCCGGCTATAAGGTCGAGGAAGTGGATTCTTACATCGATAAGGTATTGGAGACCATCAAGGATCTCAAGGACCAGAATGAGGTTCTGGAAGAAAAGATAGGCGTACTGGCCGAAAGCCTGCAGAAATACCGTGAGGATGAGGATAGCCTGCGGGAAGCGCTGCTGGGCGCGCAGAAGATGGGCGACAGCATCATCAAGAACGCGAACAATAAGGCGGAGATCACCATGCGGGAGGCTTCCGTCAAGGCGGCGCATATCGTGGAGGAAGCCCGCAAAAAGGTGGAGGATGAAAAGGACGAGCTCATCCGGGTACAGACCGCTGCCGCCGATTTTAAGGCAAAGCTTATCGAGCTGTACCGCGAGCACATTGAGCTGGTGACCCGCATCCCCGTAAGCGACAGCGCCCCCGCAGAGGAAGCTCCTGCCGTGGAAGAACCCATCGCTGAGGTAGCGACCGAGACGGTGGAAGTAGCTGAACCGGCTGTGGAACCTGCCCCTGTGGAAGCGGCCGAGGATGCGGCGGCTGAGCATGAGGAGCAGCCTGCCTCTGTAGAGGAAGCGCCTGCTGTCCCCGTAGTGGAAGAAAAATCGGATATCCCCGCGGCTGGCGAGGACATCTTTGCCGAGTTTGAGAAGAAAAAACAGCAGATCCTCAATTTTGATATCGGGGAACAGCCCGAAACTGAGCGCCGCAGCAAATTTGCGGGGTTGAAGTTCGGCAACGACTTTAACCTGATGGATGATGAGGACGACGACTTTTAATAAAAACTAAAGCAGTCTGCGGCCTGTGGCAAACGGGTCGCAGACTTTTGAGGGTATTGATATGTTCAAGATCATTTCGGTTGTGATCGGTTTTCTGCTGCTGGGGCTGGATCAGTGGAGCAAGCAGTGGGCCATCACCCACCTGGAGGGCGCCGGTACGGTACCGGTGCTGCCGGGGCTTTTCAATTTTGATTTTTTGCCCAATGGTAATGACGGCGCTGCCTGGGGAATGCTCTCCGGCAAGCAGACGCTGCTCATCGCGGCGACGGCCGTTATGCTGCTGGCCATTATCATCTACATGGTGGCCAAGCGTAAAAAAATGGCCAACATGGCTTTTCTTTCATTGGTGCTGGTGGTATCCGGCGGCATCGGGAATCTCATTGACCGTGTGGCCCAGGGCTATGTGGTAGATTTTATCCGCTTTGCGTTTTGGAACCGTTTCCCGACCTTTAATGTAGCGGATATCGCTATCACCATTGGTGTAGCGCTTTTGGTCATCTATATTTTGTTTATTGAGGGCAAAAAGGAGAAGCAGCGTGGAACGCCGTGAGCTGACTGTGACCGCCGAAGTGGCAGGCTGCCGGCTGGATAAAGGTCTGGCGCTGCTGGCACCTGAACTTTCCCGCAGTCAAATTCAAACACTGGCGGAAAAGGGAAGCATCCTGAAAAACGGTGCTGCGGCGGGGAAGAAGGATACCCTGCGTGAGGGCGACTGGATCAGCATCACCCTACCGGACCCGGTACCAACAGGCACCCAGGCCGAGAATATCCCTCTGGAAATCATATATGAGGACGATGACCTGCTGGTGGTGAATAAGCCCAAGGGAATGGTGGTTCACCCGGCGGCAGGTAATTATACTGGCACGCTGGTGAATGCCTTGCTGTATCACTGCGGAGACAGTCTTTCCGGCATCAATGGAGAGATACGCCCCGGTATTGTGCACCGCATCGATAAGGATACCAGTGGGCTGCTGATCGTGGCCAAGAATGACACCGCCCACCGGCACTTGGCCGAGCAGATAAAGGTGCACAGCTTTACACGGGAGTATGAAGCCATAGTTTACGGACATTTTAAGGAGCGGCAGTTTACCGTGGATGCCCCCATTGGCCGGCATAAGACCGACCGCAAGAAGATGTGTGTGACTGAGGAAAACAGCCGCCATGCCGTCACTCATGTGCAGGTACTGGCGGAATATCCCGGTTTCAGTCATATTCGGTGCAGGCTGGAAACCGGCCGCACGCACCAGATTAGGGTGCATATGGCCTATATGGGCCACCCGGTGGTGGGGGACCCGGTATACGCCACAGGACGGCCAGACTGCGGGGTGCAGGGCCAGTGCCTGCACGCCAAAAAGATCGGGTTTATCCACCCAAGAACGGGCGAATATATGGAATTTGATTCGGCGCTGCCGCAGTATTTTACGGCACTGCTGATGAAAATAAGCAAAGAGTAATCGTGTAATCGGAGGTAGCTATGACACAGGAAAAACTGGAACAGCTGAAAGCGACCGCCACAGAGGTGCGCCGCGGTATTCTGACCGAAGTTCACGCCGCCAAGTCAGGTCATCCGGGCGGCTCGCTTTCGGTCGCGGATATTATTACCTACCTGTATAGCGAGGTGCTGCGGGTCGATCCCCAGAATCCCCGCTGGGAGGATCGTGACAGACTGGTGCTCAGCAAGGGCCACACCTGCCCGGCGCTGTACGCCATGCTGGCGGAAAAGGGCTTCTTCCCCAAGGAAGAACTGACCACCTTCCGCGCCATCGGTTCCCGCCTGCAGGGCCACCCCGATATGAATAAAGCCCCCGGCATTGATTTTTCCGCCGGTTCGCTGGGTCAGGGTGTCAGTGCCGCCTGCGGTATGGCGCTGGCCGGTAAGCTGGGCCATAAGAACTACCGCGTTTATACCATCCTGGGCGATGGCGAGATTGAAGAGGGCCAGGTATGGGAGGCCGCTATGTTTGCCGATCATTACAAGCTGGATAACCTCTGCTTCATCATCGATAACAACGATCTGCAGATCGATGGCCGTGTGGGCGAGGTTTCTTCTCCCTATCCCATCGATGAAAAATTCCGTGCCTTTGGCTTTGAGGTATTCTGCTGCGATGGCCACGATTTTGCTGCGCTGGAGGAGACCTTCCAAAAGGTGCTGAAAGTGACCGGTAAGCCGGTAGCGGTCATTGCCAAGACCGTAAAGGGCAAGGGTATCAGCTACATGGAAGACCAGGTGGGCTGGCACGGCAAGGCCCCCAATGACGCCGAGTACGAACAGGGCATGAAAGAGCTGGAGGAGGTGCGGTAATATGGCAGAGGTAATGAAAAAAGCGACCCGTGACAGTTACGGCGAAGCACTGGTAGAGCTGGGGCAGGAAAACCCCAATATTGTAGTATTTGATGCGGACCTGGCCGGCGCTACCAAAACTGGCGTATTCAAAAAGGCCTTTCCGGATCGCTTCTTCGATTGCGGTATTGCCGAGGGCAATATGATGGTAGCGGCAGCGGGTGTTTCTACCTGCGGATACATCCCCTTTGCCAGCACCTTTGCCATGTTTGCGGCCGGCCGCGCCTACGAGCAGATCCGCAACAGCATCGGTTATCCACACCTCAATGTCAAGATCGGCGCGACCCATGCCGGTATTTCCGTCGGCGAGGACGGCGCGACCCACCAGTGCAATGAGGATATTGCCCTGATGCGTACCATCCCGGGTATGGTGGTCATCAACCCCGCCGATGATGTGGAAGCTAAGGCCGCTGTAAAGGCTGCCGCTGCCTATGTAGGCCCGGTTTATCTGCGCTTTGGCCGTCTGGCCGCCCCCATTTTTAATGATGCCGCGACCTACAAGTTTGAGATGGGCAAGGGCATTACCCTGCGGGACGGCAAAGATGTGACTATCGTGGCCACCGGCATCTTGGTGGGCGAAGCCATCAAGGCCGGCGAATTGCTGGCTGCCGAGGGCATTGATGCCCGTATTATCAATATCCACACCATCAAACCCATTGATAAAGAGCTGCTGGTAAAGGCCAGCCGGGAGACTGGCCGCATCCTCACCTGCGAGGAGCATTCCATTATTGGCGGCCTGGGTTCCGCTGTTATGGAAGCCATTGCGGAGGAAGCCCCCTGCAAGGTCAGCCGCCTGGGTGTCAACGATCAGTACGGGCATTCCGGTCCCGGTGCCAAGCTGCTGGAGGAGTACGGCTTCACTGCCGAAAACATTGCGGCCCGTGCCAAGGAACTGCTGAAGTAATCGAATTACCACGCCGCCCGGCGCTGCTTTGTGCGGTTTCGGGCGGCTTTCGCGCAAAGAAAGGAGGGCTTCCATGGCAAGATTTCGTCTGCCGCAGCGGCGGCTGGACCGTGTACTACCGGTGGCGGCCCTTCTGCTATGTGCGGTATTGCTGCTCCTGCCATTACGGGAGGAGCCCTATACCGAAACGCCCTTTGTCGAGCGCATGGAGGCTGTCCCGGAGGACCTGGATGAATTCCTCAAGCTGGCGTCTACCGATATTAATACGGCCGATAAGGAAGCCCTGATGGAGCTGCTAGGCATCGGGGAGGTCCTCTCCGAGCGCATCCTGCAATACCGGGCGCAGCATGGCCCCTTCGCCGATTGGTCTGAATTCCGTCAAATTCAAGGGATAGGGGAGCACCTGGTGGAGACCCTACGACCGGTAGCGTATCTGGGCTAAACAGCCGCCAAAGCGGCAGGAGAAAAAAGGACGAAAAAAATCTAAAAAAAAGCAGTAAAACGGTTGACAAGAGGCTGATGATATAGTATAATTCGTTTTGTCGCCTGCGGAAATATCCGCCGGAGGACAAGCCAATGTGGGAGCATAGCTCAGCTGGGAGAGCACCTGCCTTACAAGCAGGGGGTCACAGGT
>CALERQ010000051.1 GCA_937907305.1 uncultured Clostridia bacterium
TACTTTGCCATCAGCTGCACCTCCAATTTGCAACTTGTTCGCAAATTATTATACTGCACTGTTTTTGCTTTGTCAATATGCGAATTGATTGCAAATTGAAGTAAAGCTATAGGGCTGCACCACACTTGGTACAGCCCTGTGACTTAGCAAAGAACAATTTCGGTATTTACGATTTCCGTTGCACGATTACGAATATTGTTTAACTTCCGAACCCACACCATCTGATCGGTTGACTTGAGTTTTTCGTTGACGCTTTCCGCCTCGGCCATCTGTTTTACCAGCCGAGAGAACATTTCTTCCGCCTGACGATCAATGTCAGCAAGGTAGCTATTCAGCTTTCCGCTGGTGAGCAGGGAGGTATATAGTGCCCTGCGGTGGGTTTTGAGATAATGCCGGTGCCGTTGCCCCCAGGCGCCGATGTGCACCTCAGGTCCCTCCGGCAGTTTCAGACAGGGCAGATAATAGTCCCCTTGCAGCTCATACCAAAGCCCGTTATTCTCGTTGTAGATGTACTTCTCCATTTTGTAATCCTCCAATATGATTGATTTACCTACAATTCAATCATTCCGGCTGATTACAAAAGCCGAAGGAGGCCACTTCCTTACGAAGTGCCCCCTTCACGGGTACTTTTTCATTTGCCTTATTTACTTCTTTCGCTCGGCACTGTTCGGGAACATCTCATCCAGCAGCGCCGCACACCCCGCCTCAATATCCCGGTACGCTGTCACAAAATCCCCCGTGTACCATGGGTCATCAATATCCCGCGGGTGCCGGGTAAAGTCCAGCAGCCGGCGCATCTTTCCCTCTGGGTCGCCGCCCAGCTGCCGCTCCATCGCCGCCACATGGCTGCGCTCCATCCCCAGCAGGTAGTCAAACCGCCCGTAATCCGCCGCGGTAACATTGCGGGATCCCCGCTGGTAATAGGGGATGTTCTCCCGGCGCAGCTGCCGCACTGTCCCATTATGTACCGGGCTGTTGGGCGCAAATACATTCGTCCCTGCGCTTTCGCAGTCCACCGCACCGGCCAATCCCCGCCGTCGGGCCATCTCCCGGAACACAAACTCCGCCATGGGACTTCGACAGATGTTCCCACTGCATACAAAAAGTACTCTTTTCATGTTTCTATCCTTTTAGTATAATTATTTTGATTTTTTCTTCGTTATTATACCACACTTTCACCCATCCGCCAATCACAAGATCATATGCAGCTCCACTTCCTCCCCATCGCTGATCCCCCAAAAAACCTCCTCCGCTGAAGCGACCCCCTGCCGCTGCAGCTGGGCTCGCAGCCAGCGGTCATCCCGGCCCAGCCGGTTCAGGCTCTCCCTTATGATCTCCCCTTCCGCAATTACTGTGCAGCATTCCGCAAATTCTTTCATGCTCATCCCCTCCTTTTCCCGGTAGTATTCCCTCTCCGCCGCATTTCAGTCAAATTTATTTTCAATTCCCTCTTGATTTTAGGAATTATTCCTGTTATAATAGCATCGTAAACCAAAACCAACTGCGTGAAAGGAGCTATTACCATGGAACTGAAAGGCACCAAGACCGAAAAGAACCTGTGGACCGCTTTCGCTGGGGAATCCCAAGCCCGCAATAAATACACCTACTTTGCCAGCGTCGCCAAAAAAGAGGGCTACGAACAGATCGCCGAGATTTTTACCAAGACCGCTGAGAACGAAAAGGAACACGCCAAGATGTGGTTCAAGGCCCTGGGCGAACTGGGCGATACCGCCCAAAACCTGCTGCACGCCGCCGAGGGTGAAAACTACGAGTGGACCGATATGTACGATACCTTTGCCAAGGAAGCTGAGGAAGAAGGTTTTACCGAGCTGGCCTGTAAATTCCGCGGCGTCGCCGCTATCGAAAAGGCCCACGAGGAGCGCTACCGCGCCCTGCTGAATAATGTCGAGATGCAGAAGGTCTTCGAAAAAAGCGAAGAAACCATGTGGGAGTGCCGCAACTGCGGTCACCTTGTCATCGGCAAAAAGGCCCCCGCTGTCTGCCCCGTCTGCGCCCATCCTCAAAGCTACTTTGAGGTACGCAAGGAAAACTACTGATAAAATATCTATTTGAAAAAGGAGGAACCACGATGGAACAGAAATTCTATATCTGTAAGCACTGCGGTAATATCATCGCCAAGGTAAAGGATGCCGGTGTGCCGGTGGTCTGCTGCGGTGAAAAAATGAGCGAGATCATCCCCAATACCACCGACGCCGCTGTAGAAAAACACCTCCCCGTTTGGACGGTCGAAGACGGCGTTGTCCATGTCAAGGTCAGCACCGTGGCCCATCCCATGCTGCCGGAGCACTACATCGAGTGGGTCTCCATCCACACCAAGCAGGGCAACCAGCGCAAGGAGCTGCGCCCCGGCGATGCCCCCGAGATCTGCTTTGCCCTCTGCGAGGGGGATGAGGTGGAAAGCGTTTACGCCTACTGCAATCTTCATGGCCTGTGGAAAGCCTGATCTTCCCCATAAAATACAGCCGAGCAGGTTTTATCGCCTGCCCGGCTTTTCTATATTCCGCCGCTCCCCATCCGGCGGGCGCCCCTCCATTCCATGTCGGGCTGCCCCCCTTACGGGATGGCAGCCCTCCCCCATTCCGGTGCGCCCGCCTGCTCTCTGCGGCTATTTACCCCTGCCACAGCGTCAAATTTCCGCTCTCCAGCGTCTTTGGCACATCTATGATGCGTTGGTTGCTGGAGCCCCGAAACCGCAGGGAGATATCATACAGCGCCTGCACAAAGCGCCCGTCCACCAGCACATCCAGCAGGGATAGCAGCTCCGGCGTCACCTCACAGCAGGGGTGGCTGCCTGGGGTATTCAGTTCCTCCCAGGTAAAGCCGCTAAACGCCCAGATGGTTTTCTCCGGCAGCTCTTTTCTTACCCGCCGCAGGAAAGGCAGCAGCGCCCGCTGGTTTTGGGGTTCCATCGGCTCACCGCCCAGCAGCGTCAGCCCATTGATAAAACCGGGCCGCAGCATCTCTATCAGTTGATCCTCCACCGCCGGGGTAAAGGGCTCCCCGTAGCCAAAGTCCCAGGTCTCCGGCTGGAAGCAGTTTTCGCAGTGGTTGGTGCAGCCGCTGACAAAGAGCGTCACCCGCACCCCCTCGCCGTTGGCAATATCGCAGTTTTTGATACTCGCGTAGTTCATACTCTCTCCATTTTCCCGCCAGCAAAGGGACGCCCCACAGAGCGTCCCTTTTTTGCCGTCTATGGTTTACAGGTGCAGCACCCGCTCCTTGATCTCCTGGGTGCGCCCCTGGTTCCAGAACTGCGTCCCGATGTATCCGCAGGTGCGCCGGGCCACATTCATCTTGTCCTGGTCGGTGTTGCCGCACTTGGGGCAGCGCCAGATGAGCTTTCCGTCCTGCTCCACGATCTCGATCTCACCATCCCAGCCGCACACCTGGCAGTAGTCGCTCTTGGTGTTCAGCTCGGCATAAATGATGTTATCATAGATAAACCGCATGACCTGCAGCACCGCCTCCAGGTTCTGCTGCATGTTGGGCACTTCCACATAGCTTATCGCCCCGCCGGGGGAAAGATGCTGGAACTGCGCCTCAAATTTCAGCTTGTCAAAGGCGTTGATCTCCTCGGTAACATGCACATGGTAGCTGTTGGTGACGTAGCTCTTATCGGTCACGCCCTCTATAATGCCAAAGCGCTTCTGCAGGCACTTGGCAAACTTGTAGGTGGTGCTCTCCAGCGGTGTGCCGTACAGGCTAAAGTCGATGTTGTGCTCCTCTTTCCACTTCTTGCAGGCGGTATTCATGTACTGCATGATCTCCAGCGCGAATGGCGTCGCGGAAGGATCGGTGTGGCTCTTGCCGGTCATGTACTTCACACATTCATAAAGGCCCGCATACCCCAGGCTGATGGTGGAATACCCGCCATACAGCAGCTTATCAATGGTCTCACCCTTCTTCAGGCGGGCGCAGGCGCCGTACTGCCACAGGATGGGCGCAGCGTCGGAAAGGGTGCCCTTCAGGCGGTTGTGGCGGCACATCAGCGCGCGGTGGCACAGCTCCAGCCGCTCATCAAAAATCTTCCAGAACTTCTCCAGGTTACCGCCGGAGGAAAGCGCCACATCCACCAGGTTAATGGTCACAACGCCCTGGTTAAAGCGCCCGTAATATTTCGGCTTGCCGTTTTCGTCCACATACGGCGTCAGGAAGCTGCGGCAGCCCATGCAGGTGTAGCAGTGGCCCTCGCCGTTCTTATCCACCTTCAGCTCCAGCATCTTCTTCTCGCTGATGTAATCCGGCACCATGCGCTTGGCGGTGCACTTGGCCGCCATACGGGTCAGGTAGTAGTATTCGCTGTTTTCGTAGATATTATCTTCTTCCAGCACATAGATCAGCTTGGGGAAAGCCGGAGTCACCCACACGCCGCTCTCGTTCTTTACGCCTTCGTACCGCTGCTGCAGCACTTCCTCTATAATAAGTGCCAGATCGTGCTTCTCCTGCTCATTCTTGGCCTCGTTCAGGTACATAAATACCGTCACAAAGGGAGCCTGTCCATTGGTGGTCAGCAGCGTCACCACCTGGTACTGGATGGTCTGCACGCCGCGGCGGATCTCCTCCCGCAGCCGTTTTTCCACCATGTTGGAGAGCTGCTCCTCGGTAATATCGGCCTTTACCTCCTGCATCTCCTCCTGCAGCTGCCGGCGGATCTTCTCCCGGCTCACCTGCACAAAGGGCGCCAGATGGGTCAGCGAAATGGACTGCCCGCCGTACTGGTTGCTGGCCACCTGCGCTATGATCTGGGTGGCAATATTACAGGCCGTGGAGAAAGAATGCGGCCGCTCGATCAGGGTCCCGGTGATGACGGTCCCGTTCTGCAGCATATCCTCCAGGTTCACCAGGTCGCAGTTATGCATGTGCTGCGCAAAGTAGTCGCTGTCATGGAAGTGGATAATGCCCTCATTATGGGCCTCCACAATATCCGGGGGCAGCAGAATACGGTTGGTGATATCGCGGGAGACCTCACCGGCCATATAGTCGCGCTGGGTGGAGTTGACCACCGGGTTCTTATTGGAATTTTCCTGCTTGGCTTCCTCGTTGCAGCACTCGATGAGGGAAAGGATCTTCTCATCGGTGGTATTGCTGCGGCGCACCAGGCTGCGGGTATAGCGGTAGGTGATGTAGCGCTTGGCCACCTCAAAGGCGCCGTGCGCCATGATCTGCTTTTCCACCAGGTCCTGGATCTCCTCCACCGAAGGAGAACGGTTCATCTTCTGGCAGGCCAGGTCCACCGATTCCGCGATGCGACGGATCTGCATGGGCGTCATGCGCTCGCTTTCCTCCACCACATCATTGGCCTTGGTGATCGCGGCAATGATCTTGGTGATATCAAAATCCACCTCGGAGCCGTTTCTCTTAATGACTTTCATGCCGGTTTCTCCTCTCTTTCCCCTGTGTCCGGCGCTTTAGCATCCTAAACACAATATATGGTTGTTGTTTTCCGCCATCTACACAATATATTACACTATATCTGCCCTCCTTGCAAGTCTTAGGACGGAATAAATACTCCCAAAAAAGCCCCTGCGTTTTGGCTAAGGCGCACAAAAGGTGCCTTTTCCTCCTGGGCCCGGCCCGTGCAGCCGGCAAGGCGCCCGCAGGGCCACAGCGCTTCGCGCTGTGTAGGGCGGCCTCCGGCCGCCCAGCCCCGGCTGCGCCGGGGCGCCCTGCGGGCGCCTTGCCGGCTGCACATCCCTCTCCTCTCCCCCAGCCTACCAAAAAGCCCCGCCCGGTATCGCCCGGCGGGGCCTGTTTTTATTTATCGTTCGTGCAGCTCCTCATAGCTGCGCAGGTACTGCAGCGCCGCGCCCCGCAGCGCCCCTATATCCCCATAGCCGTTTCGCTTCAGCCACTCCTCCAGCCGGCGCACCGTCTCGGTAATGATCCCATACCCGCCCAGCAGCGCCGAACCCAGCATCACCGTGGTGGCCCCCAGCTCTATCGCCTCTATCACATTTTCCGCCGCGTCAAAGCCGCCTGTCGCCGCCACCGGCAAATTGGAATTCTGGCTCAGCGCCGCAATGGCGGAAAGAGTAATGGGCCGCACATTGGTGCCGGTGTAGCCGCCATGGGTCGGCATCAGCGGCCGCGCGTTCACAATATCCACCCCGCTGATGCCCCGGATGCTCTCGATGGTACAAATGCCATCCGCTCCGGCAGTCTCCAGCGCCCGCAGGAACTTCTTATTATCCGCCACATGGTGGGGCAGGCGCACCATCAGCGGCAGAGAAACCTTCTTTTTCACCGCCGATACCAATTCCGCGATGAGATCCGGGCTGGTATACAGCTCCGCCAGCACCGGCCCAATGGGTGCGTACAGGTCCAGCTGCAGGGCATCCACCCCCATGCGTTCCGCCTTTCGGGCCACATAGGCCAGCTCGCTGGGCGTCGCCCCTCTTATCGAAGCGATCACCTTGCAGTCCCCCGGGTGCAGCTTTTCCAGCTCCTCTTCCCACTGCTCCAGGGTCAGGCTGCTGTATAGCGAGGCACTGAATACCGCCCCGCCCTCATGGTAGCAGGTCTGCGGCAGGCGGGGGTATACCTCCTGGGAAATGGTCTCGGTCATCACCGCGCCCGCGCCGGCGTCTATTGCCGCCTGCAGACCCTCCGCCGTCCCGGTCCAGGGGCCGGGCGCGGCCAGAATGGGATTCTTCAGCTCCATTCCCATAAATTGCGTACTCAGCTTGGCCATAAACTTCCCTTCCTCTTATTCAAACAGTACATTGATGGGCTTTTCGTTGCCGCAGCTGCGGCGGATGCGCAGCTTGGGCTGCAATACCACCTCGCCGGGGGTCACCTCACTGCCGGTATCCTCTATCACATCAAAGAGCATTCTCGCCGCTATGATCCCCAGCCGGTAGATCGGCAGGTCGATGGTGGTCAGCTCCGGGTCACACAGGTTGCTCATCGGGGAATCGGTAAAGCCCGCCACAGCCAGCTCCTCCGGCACCCGCACGCCCTTTTCGTGCGCCGCCTTCAGCACGCCAAAGGCCTGCTCATCGCTGGCGCAGAAGACCGCCTCCGGCATCTCGCCCGCGTCCAGCAGCTCCATCGTCTTGGCATAGCCGCCCGCCATGCTGTTGGGGGCGTTCAGCAGCAGAGAAGCCTCTCGCGGCGCGGCTTCCTCCTTCAGCGCCAGCTCCCACCCCTGGCAAAAGCTGTTCATAAACTGCTGCGATACATTCTCAAACATCAGCCCAATGCGCCGGTGCCCCATTTCCAGCAGGTGGCGGGTCATCCGGTAGCTCGCCTCCGCAAAGTTGATATAGCAGCAGTTATAGCGGTCGGTGGGCGCGCTGTCGTATTTACGGGCCAGCACCAGCGGCACCTGCCGCTCGTCTATCATTTTAATGTCCTCAGGGTAAAAATCCCGCAGTGCCCAGATGGCCCCATCCAGCTTCTGTTCAAAGATAGTCCTCAGCTGCTGGCTGCGCCGCTGCTGCTCCGCCGCTATGGGGCAGAACAGCACCGTGTAGCCGCGCAGTCCGGCTATCGATTCCAGCCCGCTGCGAATATCGGAATAAAAGTAATAGTCCGCCTCACTAAATAGAAAAGCAATCAGCCGCGACCGGGAAGACAGCCTCGATTCCACCGTCCAGGCCGGCGTGTAGTTCACCCGGCGCATCACCTCCAGCACATGCTCCCGGGTATCGGGCTGCACCAGCTGCGGGTTATTGATGACACGGGAAACCGTGGCGATCGAAACCCCGGCCAGGCTCGCCAACTCTCTTATATTGATGTCCGCCACCTCCGTCATGAAACAATGTTTTCTCTCCCCCATATTATACCGCATTTTCTTCCATTTCGCAAGCAATCTCTCCCCCTCCATGAAAAATGTTTCACAAAAATAATCTCTCGTCTTTTAGCATATCGCTAAAAATCCGCAATATCCCGCTAAGATTCGCCTTTTCCCATTGACTTTTTCCCCATATTGTCGTATCTTGAAGTTGCAAACTATGAAACATGTTTCATCGTGTTTCTGAAATCAAGAGGAGGTAATCGCTATGATCATCGGCAGCAGCCACGGCGTCGGCGGCGGGCCCACCCAAACTGAGGTCCTCTCCACCGTAGTGGCTCAGTTGGAACCCATCCATGCCACCTGCATGGAGGAAGTCAACAAAAACATTGATCAGATCATTCAGTACATGGAGATCGGCGCCCGCGGCTTCCCCGGCTACGATCTGTTCGTCTCCCCGGAGTTCGGCGTGCAGGGCATGCACCCGCTGGAGCGCCTCAAGGTCGTTCTCACCCTGGATTCCCCCGAAGTCGGCCGCCTGAAGGAGGCCTGCGCCCGCCTGAAGGTCTGGGGCATCTTCGGTGTCATCCTCAGGCTGGAGGGCCACGATGCCCCCGGCAACTGCGCCATCATGATCAATGATGAGGGCGAAGTCGTCCACCAGTACTGCAAGATGAATCCCTGGATCCCCACCGAGCGCCATTACCCCGGCTGGGAATGCCCCGTCACCCCCGGTCCCAAGGGCAGCCGCATCGCCACCATCGTCTGTGCCGATGGCGACTATCCCGAGATCTGGCGCGAGGCCGCCTATAACGGCGCCAATGTAGTCGTCCGCATCACCCACTACATGAATCCCTGGGAGGAGCCCTGGAAGCTCACCAACCGCTGCGCGGCCTACTGCAACCAGGTCTATGTCGTCGGTGCCAACTGCTACGGCATGGAGCACGCCTGCGCCGCCTTCGGCAACAGCATGATCGTCAATCCCGACGGCAACATCGTTACCGAGGCCCCCATGATGGTCCCCTATCTGCTCAAGGCCGATCTGTACCCCGGCCTGGTGGATAAACTGCACGAAAGCAGCACCACCAATACCTTCCTGTACTCGTTCCGTCATCGCGGCGCCGCCTGCAAGGACCTGGGCGGCCACGGCGAGACCCGCAACCAGTACAAGGCCTATACTTTCGGAGGTGACGAAAAATGATCATGGAGCCCATGCCCTATATGCTTACCCTGCACTACATCGTTCTGGCCATGCGGGATATAAAATTCCCCATCACCAAGGCGGAGCTGCTGGAAAAAGTGGGCGATAAAATGATCCGCACCGGCCCCGAGGCTTACACCCCCTTCCGCGACATCATCAATAAGATGCCGATGGACGAGTTTTCCTGCGCGGCCGAATTCTACTGCAACCACAGCGCAAGCTGAACCATAAGCCATACTAAATATATCTGAGGAGGTATTATTCCATGGCAAAAGAAAAAAAGGAACTGATCGTCGGTGTCAATGGCGATCTTTCCGATAACTTTACCACCCCCCAAAAGGCCATCCTGGGCCTGCAGAACACCCTGGCCATGTGCGGTGTTATCCTGGTTCCCATTCTCTGCGGTCTGGATGTTTCGGTCACCCTGTTCTGCGCCGGCATCGGCACCATCATCTATCAGTTCATCGATAAAAAGATGGTCCCCGCGTTCCTGGGCGGTTCCTTCGCCATCATCGCCGGTGTTTCCACCGTCGTGGGCGAAATGGGCATCCCCTACGCGCAGGGCGGCATCCTGGGCATGGCAGTCTTTTATCTGCTGTTCGCCCTGCTGCTCAAGGTCCTGGGCAAGGACCGCGTTGCCCGCGTATTCCCGCCCATCATCGTCGGTCCCATCATCATGGTGCTGGGCCTTTCCCTCGCCAGCGTAGGCGTGCAGGAGGCCGAGGCCAACTGGCCCATCGCCATCATCACCTTCCTTATCGCGGTCGGTGTCAATAACTTCTCCAAGGGTCTTACCCGCGTTATGACCATCATCATCGCGCTGGTCGGCGGCTATCTCATCTCCATCCCCTTCGGCCTGGTGGATTTCACCGCCCTGAAGGAAGCCGCCTGGATCGGCGTTCCCTCCTTCACCCTGCCCAAGTTCAGCTGGAGAGCCATCGCCCTCATCGCCCCCTGCGCCATCGTTCCCTGCCTGGAGCACATCGGTGATGTTATGGCGGTCGGCACCGTCGTCGGCAAAGACTTCACCCACGAGCCCGGCCTGGATCGCTCGGTATTCGCCTGCGGCGTTTCCACCATCCTCTCCGGCTGCCTCGGCGGTCCCTCCCTCACCATCCACTCCGAGAACACCGGCGTTCTGGCTGTTACCCACCTGTATTCTCCCACCATCGTCCGCTTCGGCGCCCTGTGGATGGCCCTGCTCGCCTTCTGTCCCAAGTTCAATGCCCTGTGCGGTTCCATTCCGCAGGCGGTTCTGGGCGGCGTAGGCATCCTGCTGTACGGCATGGTCACCTCCACCGGTATCCGCACCCTCGTTGACCACCATGTCGACTTCTCCCAGCCCCGCAACCTGTGCATTGCGGCTGCTATCCTCATCCTGGGTGTCGGCGGCGCTGCCATCAGCTTCGGCTCCATCACCCTCAGCGGCATGGCTTTCGCCGCCATTGCCGGCATCATTCTGCACTTTGTGCTGCCCGGCCGTGAGAAGATCTAAGCAGTTCTCTACTCATCCTCTTCTCTATACAGTAAGCGGCTCCGCCCGGTATCCTGGTACTGCGGCGGAGCCGACCTTTTTTTGCCGCCAGCGCGCTTTCTGCCACGCTGCCCCTCGTCCAGCCTGTGCCGGGGGAAAACCGCCCGCAGGGCCACAGCGCTTCGCGCTGTGTAGGGCGGCCTCCGGCCGCCCAGCCCCGGCTGCGCCGGGGCGCCCTGCGGGCGGCCCTCTCCCTGCACAAGCCTTCCCCTATCATAAAATCCCCGCCCGGTATCTCTACCGCGGCGGGGTCCTTCTCTTTATAAAACTTTACAGCACCATCAGCAGTGTGCCCGCGCCGATAAGGATACCCCCGATGAGCGATTTTGCGGTAAATTTCTCATGCAGAAAAATAAATGCCAGCGCCAGCGTAAAAATAACGCTCAGTTTATCAATGGGAACCACTTTGCTGGCTTCCCCAATCTGCAGCGCCCGGTAATAGCACAGCCAGGAAGCGCCGGTCGCCAGCCCGGAAAGAATCAAAAACAGCCAGCTCTTAGGGCTGATACCGGAAATGCCGCCCTGGGTATTGGTGAGAAACACCATTCCCCATGCCATCAGCAGCACCACACCGGTACGGATCGCCGTAGCGAGATTGGAGTTGACCCCCTCGATGCCGACCTTAGCAAGAATAGAAGTAAGCGCCGCAAACACCGCCGAGAGCAGCGCAAATACCAGCCACATACCGTTCCCTCCTGTTGTTTTCTGTCCTGTCGTCTTTTCAGCGGTCATGGCCTCTCCCCCTCAGCATTTTTATCGCCTCGGTGGCCGCCAGCGCCCCCTCATACACCGCCTTGCACACCTGCAGCAGGCCGCCGGTGCAGTCCCCGGCCGCGTACAGCCCCGGTATTCCGGTCTGCATCCTTTCGTCCACCACAATCCGTCCATTCTCCACCGGGGCGCCCAGCTTGCGGGCCAGGGCCGCACTGCCGGCCACCCCCAGCGCCACAAAGAGCCCCTCCACCGGCAGCAGCTCGCCGTTCTCCAGCCGCAGCGCGGAGACCTTCTCCTCGCCCTCCACAGCGGCCAGCTTTTCGGTGTGTATCTCCACCTCTTCCGGGAAATCCGCCGTCAACGGCTCCCCATTGGTGCACAGGATGACCTTCCCGGCCAGCGGCAGCAGGGCCTGCACCTCGTGCAGGGCGTATTCGCCGCTGCCCAGCACCGCCGCCGTCTTGCCCCGGTAGAAAAACACGTCGCAGGTGGCGCAGTAGCTCACCCCGCGGCCCTCATGCTCGGCCAGCCCGGCTATCTTGGGGGCAATGCGTCCCGCACCGGTCGCCAGGATCACTGCGTCCGCCGGGTGATCTCCTTCGGTGGTCTGCACCACCAGCGAACCGGTATAATCCAGCCCCACCACTTCCGCCGTGATGAACTCCGCCCCGACCGCTTTGGCTCCGGCCACACCCCGGCGGTACAGCTCCGCCCCGGTAATGCCCTCCTCAAAGCCATAGTAGTTCTGGATCAACTCCGCTTTGCTCAATGCGCCCACACCCATGCTGATCACCGTCACTTCCTGCCCGGCCCGGGCCGCATACAGCGCCGCGCTGCATCCCGCCGGCCCCGAACCCACGATCACGATCTTACCCATCGTCTTTTCTCCTTCCTGTTCCACCCCCTGCAGCCGGCCGGATGGGGCCCCGCCCGGCCCGGCTCCGCCGGGCCGCCCGCCTACGGCGGGCTCTGCGCCCTGCGGGCGCAGGGCGCAGGGGCGGGGCCCCCATCCTGTCGGTCTGCACAGGGTCTTTCCGCCTGTGCCAAATTTCCACCCTTATTGTACCCCTATCGCCCCCGCAATTCAACCATCCCACCCTGTTCAATGTCATTTAGCCCAAATCAAATTTCCGTTTTCATGCATTTTACCCAAAAGAGTCGCCCTTCCCGCCAAAATTCCCCCCACATCGCCAAAAGTAAAATTTCCGCTAAAAATCCTATTGACTTTCGCAAGTAGAAGTGCTAAAGTACAGACAACACAAAAAACACAGGCGTTGACCGAAAAAAAGTAACCCGCCCCAAAATCCCCAGAGAGTTGCCGGCTGCTGCGAGGCAATGATGAGTATGGCGGATGAAGTACCTTTCGGTAGCCGCGCACCGAACATCCTTTTAGGAACAGTAGGCTGCGCCGGGTTCGACCGTTACATCGTGCGGACAGTGATAGCTGCCCAAGGAGGGGCCCTCCCGTAAGGGGAGCCCGAAGCAGAGTGGTACCGCGATAAAGCCTTTATCGTCCCTGTATTTTCCGGAGTAGTCTGGAAAAGCAGGGGCTTTCTGTTTTTGCTGAGCTTCCCCCTATGGCACGGCCGGCCGCGGGGGATTTCAGATAGATCACATCAACCATCAAAAGTAAAGATAAGGAGCAATCACTATGAAGTGCAAAAAGTTTTTAGCGGCAGCTGCCGCCTGTCTCATGGTCGCCGGCCTCGCCGCCTGCGGCAATGAACCCTCCACCCCTTCCAATCCCGATGAAAAAGTCTTCCAGATCGGCATTGTCCAGCTGGTAGAGCACAACGCCCTGGATGAAGCCACCCGCGGCTTTAGGGACTTCCTTACCGAAAAGCTGGGCGATAAGGTCCAGTTCAATGAACAGAACGCCCAGGGCGAGCAGACCAACTGCACCACCATCGTCAATCAGTTCGTCTCCTCCAAGGTCGATCTCATCATGGCCAATGCCACCAACGCCGTAAAGGCCGCCCGCGAGGCCACCTCCGATATCCCGGTCGTCGGCACCAGCGTTACCGATTATGTTTCCAGCGGCCTGGTGGCCAGCAATGAAGCCCCCGGCGCCAATGTCACCGGCGCTTCCGATATGAACCCCGTCAATGTTCAGGTCCAGCTGATGAAGACCCTCTGCCCCGAAGTCAAGACCGTCGGCATCGTCATCAATTCCGGCGAGGAGAACTCCGCCATCCAGGCCGAGGAAGCAAAGGTCGCCTTTGAGGCCGAAGGCTTCGCCGTCAAGATCTACTCCGTCGCCGATACCAATGAGATCCAGACCGTTGTCACCGCCGCCTGCAATGAGGTCGATGCCTTCTACGAGCCCACCGATAACCTCATCGCCGCCAATGTCCCCACCATGAGCAACATCACCACCGCCGCCGGCAAGCCCGTCATCTGCGGTGAGGGCGGTATGTGCGAAAGCGGCTTCCTGGCCACCTACGCCATCAGCTACTACGAGCTGGGCCGCGCCGCCGGCCAGCAGGCCTACGATATCCTGGTCAATG
>CALERQ010000052.1 GCA_937907305.1 uncultured Clostridia bacterium
TGCCGCCCAGCATGTTGCTCCACTGGTCATCGCCGCCAAACTGCATATTGCAGCCATTATGCTGGAACATGTAGTAGAAATCATAGGACTGCATGATCATGTAGTTGAACTCAAGGAAAGAAAGCCCCTTTTCCATGCGCTGCTCGTAGCACTTAGCGCGCAGCATATTATTGACACTGAAGCAGGCACCTACCTCGCGCAGCAGTTCTACATAGTTGAGCTTGAGAAGCCAATCAGCGTTATTGAGCATGATGGCCTTATCCGGGCCAAATTCGATAAAGCGCTCCATCTGGTGCTTAAAGCATTCGGCATTATGGTTGATGTCCTCCGCGGTGAGCATCTTGCGCATATCAGTGCGGCCGGAGGGATCACCGATCATGGTAGTACCGCCGCCAATGAGGGCAATGGGATGGTTTCCTGCCATTTGCAGGCGTTTCATCAGCGTCAGAGCCATAAAGTGACCGGCCGTCAGGCTATCAGCTGTGCAATCGAAGCCAATGTAAAAGGTTGCCTTGCCCTCATTGATCATCTTTTTGATTTCTTCTTCATTGGTAACCTGTGCAATGAGTCCGCGGGCAACCAGCTCTTCATAAATCTGCATAGTTTATCTCCTTTTTTTCTTTTTCCCTGATAAAATAAAAGTCCTCTGTCCGCTATAATACGGACAGAGGACGAATGGACTTCGTGGTACCACCTCTGGTTCGGACTGCCGTTACCGGAAGCCCCTTGATAGGTCCCTATGGAAAGACCTCTGCGATGTAACGGTCGCGCCCCGTTGTGCCCTACTGTCGGTTCAGGCCACCGCTCCGGAATGTATTTCCCTGCTCTTTTCCTTGCCGGCTCGCACCAACCGCCGACTCTCTGGAAAGGCTAAAAAAGAGGTACTCAGTTTCCTTCTTCGCGTTTCATTTTTATCTATTATAACAAACTTACCGCCAATGTCAAGCGTCGATGGCCTTCTCCGCCGCCTTCTTCCGCCGGGTATAGAGGAAGAATACAGCACCCATGACAGTCCAAATAACCAACGCGATGCGGGACTGCGGCCCCAAATATGCCCAAGGATTGGGGACGATAAGCAGTGCGATGAAGCACAGCGAAAAAATGACGCCCAAAATGGAATTTACGGTCATCCAGGCGGAGGTATCCTTATTGCGACGAACCTGTACCAAAGTAGCGGCCGAGGTAAAACCGTATCCAATAGCGGCACCGATGGAGGACATATCTACGACCCAATTGAGCACAGTACGGCCAAACCATGGACAGCACAGCGAAATGATCATAATGAACAGGATAGCATTCATAGGGGTTTTATAGCGGGGATGCAGACGGCCAAACCAGCCGGGGAGAACATGATCCTTGGACATGGAGTACAGAAGGCGGCTGGTAGCCATATAAAAACCAATAATGCCGGAAAGTACAGCGCAGAACAGCGCAACACCTAAAATAACCAAACCGGGCTTGCCAAGGATCAAACGGGCCGCATTAAAGGTTGGAAGTGCGGTAAAGCCGGCAAGGCTTTCGGGCAGAGTATCTTTGGCGCAATCGGCGATGTAAGGTACCCAGCTGGTATAGCCTTCAGGCAGGACAGCAGACGTGATGGTATTGAGGATGACATAAAGAGCACCGCCAAACAGGATGGAAAGGATCATGATAACAAGGCTCTTTTTATGGGAAAAATTGAATTCCTCCGAAGCCTGCGGGATGGAATCGAAACCAACAAAGGCCCAGGGCGCAACGGCCACTACCGCAAGGATACCACCCAGCGAAGCCTCACCGGTGGCATCAGTGGCAAAGGAGGGCGCCAAATGGGAAACGGAGGCGTGCGGACTGAACAGCGCAGCAATTGCCAACAGGAACACACAACCAACCAGAGAAAGCGCAAGAACAGTTTGGAATTTGCCAGCCACGCTGACACCCCGGATGCTGAATACCGCAAAAAGCACCAGCGCAATGATGGCCAGCAGAATTTCACCAGCGTAAATGCTGTAACCTTCCACCGAATAGAGATAGCCCCACTGGGTCAGATTCGGGAAGAGATTACGGCCGATGAGCGCCAAAGCGGTCGCATTCAACGGCACGATGGCAAGATAGGAAAGACCCAGGAACCATGCGCACAAAAAACCGCAGGTGGGCCCGAACGAGGCATTGGTAAAGGTGAATTCACCGCCCGCCACCGGAAAGTGGTTGATCATATAGCTGTAATTGAGGGCAATAACGACCATAATAAGAGCACCAGCGGCCATTGCAATAAGAGTACCCAGCGGCCCGGCATTGGGCAGGAAGGTATTGGCGGGCATAACAAACGCACCCCAGCCAATGATGCTGCCCAGAGCCAGAGCCCATACATTCAGCGGAGAAAGCTTCTTTTGCAGACCTTCCCCACCGCTCCGGTTATCATTCATGCTGAGTCCTCCTTTATTTCTTGTCAAATTCGGCCGTGACCAGTGCCAACGCTTTTTCCTCCAGCGTCATATCACATTCACGGTAATCCTCTCCCAGCAGACGGTGCAGCAGCTCCCGCAGCATGGAAGGATTGCGGGCCAGCATGGGGCCCATGGCCCATGTGGCAAAGAAATTATGGTAGAGTGTACCCTCTTTTCCATCCGGGGTCTCTCCGTCGCCGCAGCCGGAAAGCACCGTAAACAGCGGGTAGCGGTTCTCCCCTACCAGGTAGGCAGTGCGGTTGATAAAGCCATAGATCCTCGCGTTTTCATCATAGGCAGGCTGCGCCAGCATATCACTGACAAAAACCTTGTTGGTCTCCACGCCGGTGTAATCAAAGAGACCTATGCCCGGCAGCGTCTCCCCCGCAGGAGTGGTAAAGCTTTGTCCAAACAATTCTCTGGCATTGCCGGTAACAAACCATACCTGCCCGCCCTCAATGGCTGTGCGGATCGCTTCGCCATACTGCACAAAGTGCGGTGCTACGGCGGCAAGGTTACGCGCCTTGCCGTGACCAATATAAACGAAGTCATAGCCTGCGGGGTCGATAACTTCATCCAAATTCACCTCAGTGATATCAGAGGTGTTGCCGGTTTCGGCAATACGGCGCTGCAGTACCGTCAGGTTTTTGTAGTCACCGTAAAGATCAAGTGCATTGCTGTAAAGATGGAGTATTCTGATGTGTTTCATTTTTTCAGCTCCTCCAGTATTTTGCCTTCATTGCCAAAGGCGGATGCGGCAAGAATGTAGATATCACCCTTGGTCTTGCGGAAGGCTTCCTTTGTTTTGGCCATATCAGTCTCCATCAGCAGGGTGTCATCATCGAAGCCTGCTGTTTTAAGGCATACGGCGGCATCCAGCGCACGGTTGCCGGTGCATAGGATTTTCTCTACCTTACCCTTTAAGCGCTCAAACGCTACATCATATAGCCAGGATACATCCTTATATTCCATATAAATGACATTATTGATATACAAGGCAATGCTCTTCTCTCCCGGCTGCTCCAGCACATAACTGATGGATTGATCGAGAGATGCGGCATTCTGCTTTGTCATCATCAGTACGGTGCGGCGACCGTCAAACTTAAAGTCATCCAGCCGTTCCTTTGCCACATGGAAATCGGCGCAGCCTGCCGCGAACTGTTCCACAGTGATGCCGGAGGCGGTGCAGCAAACAGCAGCAGCCGCCACGGTATTAAAGAAGTTGAAGGTGGTATTGTAGGTGACATGGACCGGCGTGCCGTTTATGGTGATGCACTTGCCTGCAAAGTCGGCATCGGTGCCGAAGAAGTCCGGCTGATGAGAGCCGTAGTCGCAGTGAGAGCAATGGAATTTACCCAAATGATTGTAATGGTAGAACTCGTAATTCATCGGATGGAAACAACGCGGGCAGATTTTGCAATCATTGGTACCGCTGACGCAGTGGTCGGTAGAGCGCTTGGTACGATCCATGGCAAAGTAAACCGTTTTGTAATCCCCCGCAAGGTTCTGGCTGATCGGTTCATTGGCATTGAGGATCAAAGTCATATCGGGGTGCTTGGCGATCGCCTCGGCAATCTTTTCAAAGACCAGATCGGGGTTGCCGTTGCGGACAACTTGATCGCGCAGCAGATTAAGCACCAGATAGTAGTCCACAGGAATCTCCGCAAAGATAAAGCGGGACCAGCACTCATCCACTTCCAATACTACATAGTCGGCACGGACAACGCCGCCCAGTGTGCAGGCGGAAAGCAGCGTGGTGGCCACACCGGCGGTCAGATTGGAACCCTTGGCATTATTGATGACGGTAAAGCCGTTTTTGCGCAGCACATGGGCAATGAGATTGGATGTGGTAGTTTTTCCATTGGAGCCGGTAACACAGATAACTCTGCCGGAAAAGCGCAGCTTTTTCATGACATGAGGATACAGACGCAGGGCAATGCGCCCGGGAAGATCGGTACCGCCTCCCAGCAATGCGCCAACAGCGCTTAATACACGGCACAGCAGCGCCGTAAAAAAGAATCGAATCGTATCGGTTCCCTCCTTTGGGGTAAATTTTTACAAATGAATAGAGGTATTATACCACAACTCCCTGCATTTTTCAATGAAACATCCCGCATTTGACGCAGGATATCGAACATTTTGCGAATGCATTTGGAATTGTCCATTGATTTTATGGAGCCTTTGCAACTGACTCGATATGTTATTTCCTATTTCGGCAAAAAGCGAGCCGCCCCGGGTAAGGGCGGCATCACATAAGCAAGATAGAATTATGACTCCAACATTTCCTCGGCGCTCTTCAGGGCGCTATCGGTGATATTCTCGCCCACCATAATACGGGCCAATTCCTGCACCCGCTGCGGACGGGTCAACTCCTCCACACGGGTAAAGGTGCGGCCATCTTCCACCGTCTTGTAGATGCGGTAGTGGTGGGCGGCACAGGCCGCGACTGGCGCCAGATGCGTAACGCAGATGACCTGACGGTGGCGTGCGACTTCGGCGAGCTTTTTACCGATCTTTTGCGCGGCGCGACCGGAAACACCGGTATCCACTTCATCAAAAATGATGGTACCAATCCCATCTTTTTCGGCCAGTACATTCTTGATGGCCAGCATAATACGCGCCAACTCACCGCCGGAGGCGATCTTGGCCAGGGGCTTTGCTTCCTCGCCGGTATTGGTACAAATCATAAATTCCATTTCGTCGGCACCGGTAGGACCGTAGGACTTTTCCCGGCGGGTAATAGAGAATTTGACCCCTGCCATATCGAGATACTTAAGCTCCGCCTCCACCCGCTCGGAAAACTCCGCGGCGGCTACAATGCGTCGGGTCGTCAGCGCTTCGGCAGCCGCGCGCAGCGCAAGGTTTGCTTCATCCAGCTCTCGCTGCAGACGGGCAGTCAATTCATCACTAAGCTCCAGCGATTGATATTCTTCATTGATCCTATCGAAGTATTCCAAGATCTCTGCAATAGAGTTACCATATTTCTTCTTAAGTTTATAGATGGTATCCAGGCGAGATTCGATAGCATCCAGCTGGCGTGGGTCAAAATCAGCGTCCTCCAGCGTATCGCGGGCACGGCTGCCCAGCTCCTCCAGCATATAATAGGCATCGCTGAGCTTTTCACTGTACCCCTCAAACTCCGTAAGGTACTTGGCCGCGGTATCCAGTTCGGTAGAGACCTCCTCCAATGCTTCCAAAGCACCGCGCATTTCTTCTCCATCGCCATTCAGCAGGGTATATACCGCCCC
Source organism: uncultured Clostridia bacterium (assembly GCA_937907305.1). Classification (GTDB taxonomy): domain Bacteria; phylum Bacillota; class Clostridia; order Oscillospirales; family Ruminococcaceae; genus Angelakisella. Next base: position 5,672 of record CALERQ010000052.1, read on the forward strand.
CAATGATTCAGTGATGCGCTCGGCATTGCGGATGCGCTTCTGCTGCTCCACCAGCTGTTCCTCTTCCCCATCGGACAGCTTGGCATCGCCGATCTCCTTAATTTGAAACTGAAGAATATCCATGCGCTGCAGCTTGTAGCTTTCATCCATTTGAAGTTTATGCAGCCGGGCAGCACACTCGCACATCTTTTCGTAAGCGGCGGGGTAAGCAGCCATTTCCAGCGGGTAAGCGCCGTAGCTATCCAAAAAGCCCAAGTGTTTTTCAGCGCTGAGCAGCTCCTGATTATCATGCTGACCATGGATATCAATGAGCAGTGAGCAGACTTCCCGCAGCATTGCAGCAGTAGCTGGGCGGCCATCCAGGCGGCACTGTCCCTTGCCGGAAAGGTCGATCTCCCGCTGGACTAAAAGCTGGTTATCCTCCAATGGATAGCCAAGCACTTCAATCTTTTTGCAGAGTTCTTCCGGAATCTCGGTAAACAGTGCGGAAACGGTGGCCCGGGTCTCCCCGGTGCGGATGATCTCCTTAAAGGTCCGTCCGCCCAATACGGCATTGATAGCACTGATGAGGATGGTCTTACCGGCGCCGGTCTCGCCTGTGAAGACATGGAAGCCCTGCTGAAAATCGATGGTGGCCTGACGGATGACGGCGATATTTTCGATATAAAGCTGAGAAAGCATGGAGGAACTCCTTTCTCTCATGATCTGTTATGGCGGTCAGCGGGAAAGATTTTTCTTCATCAATTCTCGCAGGTGGGCACAGAATTCATCGGCAAAATGCTCAGTCTTAAGCAAAACAAAGATGGTGTTTTCCCCCGCAATAGTGCCGAGGATCTCCGGGCGATTGCTGTTATCCACCGCCTCGCACACGGCGGAAGCCATCGCGGAATGCGTCTTAATGACAACGATATTTCCCGCGCAATCCACCGAGCGGATGCTGCGCATAAAAACCGAATCACCGGAAAGCTGCAGGGTATCAGCCGGAGCGGTATTGCTTTGCGTATAGTAGTAAATGCCGCTGGGAGAAAGCACCTTGACAAGGCGAAGGTCACGAATATCACGAGAAATGGTAGCCTGGGTGGCATAAAAGCCGTTCGCTTCCAACAGGGACTGAAGCTCCTCCTGCGTGGTAACAGTATGATTCTGGATCAACTCCAGGATTTTGGCGTGGCGTGTTGCTTTCATATTATTTTAACCCCTTTGCAGCAATTTGTGGGACAGGATCTCGAAGAATTCATGTTCCCCAAAGGAAACAAAACGAGTAGATTTATCGCTTTTACGCACCGTTACAGCCGTTTGCGGCAGCAATTCGATGCGTTCTCGGCCATCCACCACAGCACACATTGACTGGTGGCTGCGAATGGTGACACTTCGTCCCGCCGAAACCACAATGGGACGAACAGAAACACTGTGCGGGCAAATGGGAACGATAGAGATGGTGGAAAGACCGGGATCGATGACCGGTCCGCCCGCGGAAAGAGAATAAGCGGTGGAACCGGTGGGGGTAGATAGAATCAATCCATCTGCCAAATAAGAATTCATATGGCGACCGTCGCAATCAATGGTCAGATCAATGATATTAGTCATCATGGGTTTAGTAAGAACGATATCGTTAAGGGCAAAGGGAACGGTCAGCTCCTCTCCTGCCACGGTCATGCGGGAAAGCGAGATGCCGAAGCGTTCCTCGATGGTATATTCACCGGCAAGGATACGGTCGAAAGCAGAAGCTGATTCGTGCGGCTCCACCTGCGCCAAGAAGCCCAACCGACCAGCGTTAATGCCCAGCACCGGCAGCCCATACGCCGCCGAACAGTGCGCACCATCAATAATTGTCCCGTCTCCGCCGATGCAGGCGATCATATCCGCGTGGCGGCAGCCGGTCGCAGTATCGGCTATGCGCACAACATCAGGATAAGATGCCCCTGCCACCGGTGCTGCCCATATGCCGCAGCCGCGCTCATGCAGCGCCCGACAGACCTCCTCGGTGACAGCCGGAACATTTTCCCGGGAAAAGTTGGCGATCAGGAAGAAATCCATGCGGCAGCCCTCCTTTTTGGCTTGGTTCATTCGCTGAGTGTCTGATGAGAAAGCCGGACAATCTCCGCCGGAACGGGAAGTTCGGCTGGATATTCCCCTCTTTTCAGGTGCATCAAATATTCGATGTTGCCCTCTGGTCCTTTGACCGGTGAAAAGGTGAGATGAATAGGCGTAAAGCCGTTTTCCTTTGCATTTGCAATGGCATTTTCCACCACCATCACATGGGTGCTTTCTTCCCGTACCACGCCTTTTTTGCCAACCAATTCCCGGCCGGCTTCAAATTGGGGCTTGATGAGACAAACGGCTTCGCCGCCCTCTTTCAGCAACCGATACAGCACCGGCAACACCAGCTTGAGTGAAATAAAGGAAACATCAACCGAAGCAAAATCCAGTGGCTCCGGTACCTCTTTTTCGGTAACATGGCGGATATTGATGCGCTCCAGATTGATGACACGCTCATCACAGCGAAGTTTCCAAGCCAATTGGCCGTAGCCGACATCGATGGCATACACCTTAACGGCACCGTTTTGCAACATACAATCGGTAAAGCCACCGGTAGAAGCACCAATATCGGCACAAATACAGCCATCCAGCCGCAGGCCAAATTCCTTCATGGCCTTTTCCAACTTTAAGCCGCCGCGGCTGACATAGGGAAGCCGATCTCCCCGGACTTCAATTTGATCCTCCGGGGAAACCATAGTGCCAGGTTTATCGGCCTTTTGGTTATTGACATACACTTGGCCCGCCATAATGATACCTTTTGCACGGTCGCGGCCAGTGCAAAGGCCGCGTTCCACCAGGGCGGCATCCAGTCTTGTTTTTTCTGTCATGGTTTGGGTTCTCCCCTATTCGTTAATGATCTCGCTTGGCCAAGGTATCGGCCAATTCGTACAGCATTTTATCATCCAGTATGGTACCCTTTACAGCCAGGTCAGCTTCCAATACCAATCGGCGCACCATTTCACGGGCCTTTTCCACGCCATACAGAGTAATATATGTGGTCTTGTGATTTTCAGCATCGCTGGTGGATTTGCCCAATTCCTCACTGGTTTCGGTCACATCCAATATATCATCGACAATCTGGAACGCGAGGCCAATTTTGGCTGCATAAAGATCAGCTTGAAGAATGACATCCCGCGGGGCACTGGCGGCAAGACACCCCAGCACTGCCGAAGCCCGAATAAGCGCTCCGGTTTTCATGCCATGCATGGCTTCCAGCTCCTCCGGGGTCATGGGCACTTCCTCCGGCATGGTATCTATTACCTGGCCGCCAATCATGCCTTCTACCCCAGCCGCCCGTGCCAACTGGTTAACACAGCGTAGAACTATTTCTGCCGGGAGACTTCCACTGAAATAGGCGGAGGACGCTGCCGAAAACGCATGGGTCAGCAGCGCGTCCCCGGCCAAAAGGGCAATACCCTCTCCAAACTGGATATGACAGGAGGGTTTGCAGCGGCGTAAATCGTCATTATCCATACAGGGCAAGTCATCGTGGATGAGCGAATAGGCATGGATCATCTCTACGGCGCAGGCCAGCGGCAGAGCAGCTTGCACATCGCCACCGCACAGCTCACACATTGCCAAAGTAAGGCAACCGCGAACGCGCTTGCCTCCACCCAAAAGGCTATATGCCATTGCCTCGCTCACCTTGCCCTGCGGCAACTCCACCGGGGACAAGTATTGCGGCAGAGTGGTTTCTATCATGCTGCAATAGGCAGGATAACGCTCATTCCAGGTCATTGATTTCGTCCTCCAACTGCATTTTTCCTATTTCTACCGTCTGACGGGCAGCGGCCAGCAGTGCATCGCAGCTGCGGCTCAGCTCCAAGCCCTTGGTGTAAAGGTCAATCGCTTCCTCCAATGGAAGTTCTTCCGATGAAAGACGGGCAACAATATTTTCAAGCTCCTTTAGCTCGTTTTCCAGTGTTTTTTTTGCCATGATTACTCCTTTCGGACATTGACGGCTGTTACTGTAGATATAATCTCTCCGTCCTTTAAGCGGGTCAACATGGTATCCCCAGGATGAAGTTCCCCACAGGTATGAATCGGTATCTTGTCCGCTTCCCGCACCGTATAAGTAATGGTGTAGCCCCGTTCCACCGGCAGGGCGGGATCTAAAAGCTCCAACTGACCTCGCAGGTGACTCGTCCGCTGGGCCATCCGCCACAAAGCATGCTGCATATTTCCTTGGAGCAGCTGGGTAAGATAGGCCAAACGCTGGCGATTTTTGCTCCACAGCACCATAGGGGAGCGTGCACACAATACTCGCTGGATTGAAGCCGTGTGCTGCTGAGCCATAGTGACACGGCGGGTGATTGCCTGCTGTAATTCACTCCGAACGATATTCAACCCTGCCAATAGTTCCACTTTGGATATACAGCAATACTGGCAAGCGGCCGTTGGGGTCGCTGCCCGAATATCTGCAACCTCATCGAGCAGGGTAATATCCACATCATGTCCGACCGCCGAAATAACCGGCACCGGGCAGACCGCTACTGCTCGCAGCAAGCGCTCATCATTAAAGACTGCAAGCGTTTCGGAAGCGCCGCCACCCCTAGCAATAATAAGGATATCGCAGCGATTTTCGGCTATAGCACAGCGCAGGGCATATAGAATCTGTTCTACTGCTGCACTGCCTTGCACCGTGGCAGGATAAAGTATAAGCGGAATCAGATCATTATGGCGCTGCATTCCGGTGATAATATCCTGCACCGCGGCACCCTCGGCAGAGGTAATAATACCGACCGCCCGCGGAAAGCGAGGTGCCTTGCGTTTGCGCTCCGTGGAAAGGAGTCCCTCTGCCAGCAGCTTTTGCCGCAGGACGGCATAATCGATACTGCCGCTTCCCTGCCCCATGCTTTGGATATCATAGGCAGAAAGCTGATACTGCCCGTCCCGTTCATACAGAGTCACTGCTCCGCGCACAATAACTGTACTGCCCTCTTCCGGAAAGGCAAGGAGTCTTTCGGCATAGCGCGCAAACATTACACAGTGCAAGGAGGCACCGCCTTCACTGACGGTAAAATAGAAGTGACCTGAGCTGCTGCGCCAACTGACGCTGGTGAGCTCTCCCTTGACAAGGAGATCACCCAAAAGCGTGTTTTCCTCCAGTTGGGCTTTCACATAACGATTGAGCTGCGAAACCTTGATAATTTGCGCCGGCATGAGGGCACCTCCTTCCCTGCGTTATTTTGGCTTATTGCAAAAAGGGAGCCTGCCGCCCACCGGCCGCAGTACTCCCCACTATCATTCTTCGGCTTCCTCGGGGAGGGCCGCTTCGCCCATCGTTCCGCGAACATAACCGCCCAACACGCCATTGATGTAGGAAGCATCCTCCGGGCCAGCATACTTTTTGGCCAGTTCCACCGCCTCATTGATAACAGCACCGACCGGGGCATCCTTGACATAAGCAATCTCGGTGATGGCCAGCATAAGAATGGCCAGCGAAACCTTGGGCAGACGGTTTGCTTTCCACTTTTTGCTGTACTGCTCCACAGCGGAGAGGTTGTCCCCCCAGTGCAGGCGCACCTGCTGGGCAATTTGAACCGCATATTCATCCACCGATTCATCCCGGAAGATAAGGGCGTTATCCACCATTTCATCCACCGAGTTATCGTTGAAGTTCATTTCGAAAATCATGGCAAGCGCCTGCTCACGGGCTTCTCGTCTGGTCATATAATGTCGTTCCTCCATTCAGTAAGGCAGCCCCCTTAATACATACGCTATTAAGAGGGCTGTCAGATCGAACTCTTATTCGGCAGTATTAGCGGTACGAGGTACCGAAACACCGGCAATGTAAAGGTTCACGGTAGCTACTTCGATACCGGTCATGCTCTGAACGGCATCCTTCACCGCTTCCTGCAGCTTTCGGCTGAGGACAGGGATCTTGGCATTGGGCTCCACCAACAGGCGGATATCGATGGTCGCTTTACCCTCGTTCATCTGGATCGAGATCGGCTTGATGGTCTGCTTTTCCAGCAGCCAGCCGCCAATATTGGAAACGATGGGGGCAAGACACGCCACACCCTCTACTTCTTTTACTGCATATTCTGCTATCGAAGCCACGACCTCGGAGGAGATCTTCAAACTGCCGGCAGTGTTTTCATATTCCATAAGTGTTGCACCTCCTATGCTGGGAATGATACCACTATATTATAGCAATATTTTTACCCGGTGGCAACTACTTTATTTCAATGATGGAAACATTGCTTTCCTCTACATCTGCTTCGCTCATTACGGCATCCATGATCTGCGCGGCCTCACTATCAGTAAGTCCTGAACTCTGAACAATGACATCTACCTTATCTTCATCCAGGTAAACCATGCATTCCGTAAAACCCTTGGCTTTAATAATATTCTCGATCTTGCCCTCAATCTCGATGGTCTTGGCCAGTGACTGCGCCTGCTGTGCCAGCACAGCGGCTGCCCCCTCCTCCATAGCGGAATCCTCCAGCATGTACTTGAGGGCATCCATCGCTTCATCGCGTGACTGGGTACGGGAAAGCCGTGCCGATACAAAATAGGCATCCCCGTAATTGGCCGTTCCTTCATTCTCGTTGGTGGTTTGATTGATATTCCCGGCGGCCACATAGTCGGTCTGTTTCATATAATCCCAGTTGAGGTACACCGCCGCTCCCAGCGCCAGCACCAATGCCCCCAGTACGATATGGCCCTTTTTGATGGAAAGTTTCATCTTGCTATGCACTCCTTTTTGTAGGCTCTGTGATGTGATCTATCAGTGACCGGCGGCGCCGGGGCTGATCTTGGAAACGGTGATTTTAGCAGTGGAAATATCCAGTGCGGTTTTTACCGCTGCGGTGACCTGCGCCACCACCTTGGGATCTCCCCCACCGGCGCAAACCACCACTACACCCTTGATTTCCGGCTCGTTGAGTGCCGTGACCAGTGGGCTACTGCCGTCCTCTACCATGACATAGCTTTGTTCGGTGGTGTTTTTCTGTTGGGATTTTCGCTGGTCATCGCTTTTATACTCTTCGCTTACATCGCTGTTCACCTTTTCTGTAACGGCATAAGTATAGGTATAGCCGCTTTTCAGTGTAATCATCACCTCGACCTCCCCTACCCCGTCAATGCGCCCCAGGATTTCCTCCAGGCGGCTTTCCAGTGCTTCGGCGTATTCTTCTGCCGAAGGCACTGCCTCCTGCTGTGGTTGTTTTTTTGCACTATCCGCTTTCAGCATCGGCGCTATCCCAATGAGTAGAATCCCCAGCAGTCCCGCAGCCATAATCAGCGTGGTCCTGGAAGGCTTTTTCTCCGGCTTGCCGTGTTTTTTATCCCGCATCTGTTCCATAGGTTTCTATCCTCACATCTGCTCCCAGTTGGTAGCCAAGCGCCCGGCTAATGGTCAAGGATTGATCCATCACGCGCACGGGCAACCGCAGCAACAGATAGATCCCTTCCGTACCATCCGGGTTTTCCTCTGTTTCCATGTATATTTGGTATTCCCCTGGCTTTATACCATAGTCGGACAGATATTCCCCTGCCGTTTTCTCCAGCTCCTCCTGTGAGAGATATTTGACCCGTTCTATAAAGTAGTCCTCTGTTCGGCCGGCAATCTCCTGCCTACGCCGCTCCGCTTCTTCCGTATTCATCTCCAATGAAATATTAACCCGGCCGCCCCAGGTAAAGATACAAACCAGCAAAAAAGCCCCAAGCAAAAGCTGCATCAACGGCCGAAATCGCTCACTGGGGGTAAGCAGCAGTACAATACCGGAAAAAAGCACCCCGGCAAATATGGTGTAGCACCAGCTCTGGATTGCCTGCATGGCTTATCCTCCTTTGAAGGCAAGTATCATAAGAGAAGTGGAAACAATAAACAGCATGGCATAGTACAGGGTAATGGCCAACATAACCGAAAGTGCCGAACCGACCGATTTAAGCAAACGGGAAAATTCCTCCGCACCCAGCATTTCCCCAATAATGCCACCCACCGCCGTAACCAGCTGCCACAGTGCCATCCGCAGTAACACCGGCAAAAAA
>CALERQ010000053.1 GCA_937907305.1 uncultured Clostridia bacterium
GATCTGCTGCGCCACCTTCAGCACCTCCACCACGCCGATCATCAGAATCAGGCTGGTGGTTTTTATCATGCGGGTGATGAGATTGATGGACTGCGGCAGCAGTCGGCGTACCGTCTGCGGCAGCACCACATAGCGGAATACCTGCCCCCGTGTTAGTCCCAGCGTCTCGGCGCTTTCGTACTGGTGCCGCGGGATGGAAACCAATGCGCCCCGCACCAGGTCGCTCATTTCGGCGGTGCCCCACAGCGAAAAAACGATGATCGCCGCCGTTTCGCCGTCCAGGTTCCAGCCAAAGGCCCGTGCTGTGCCAAAGTAGGCTAAGAACAGCAGTACCATCTGCGGCATAATGCGGATGATCTCCAGGTAGATGCGCAGGATCGCTTTGATCAGCCGGTTCTTTCTGGTCATCAGCACCCCCAGCAGGATTCCCAGCGGAATGCTGATGGCCACCGAGATGAGGCTGACCCGCAGCGCTACCCACAGTCCTCCCAGGAGCCTCACGGCGTTTTTGCCCTTCAGCAGCACCTCCAGTCCCAGGTCAGGCATAGCGCAGCCTCCTTTCCAGCCAGCTGCCCAGCAGAGAAACCGGCAGCAGGATAAGCAGATAGCACACCACCAGCAGCGCCAGCGCCTCGGTGGTCTTGGCGTACATGGCTATGAGATCTTTGGCGGTAAACATCAGGTCCATCAGGCTCACCGCGCTGAATACGCTGGTCTCCTTCAGCAGGAAGATCACATTCGCCATAAAAGCCGGCATGCTGATACTCATGGCCTGCGGCAATATCACATACCGCATGGTCTGTCCGCGGGTCAGACCCAGGCTCAGGGCGCTTTCCTGCTGGATGGGCTCAATGGCCTCCAGTCCGCTGCGGAAGGCCTCCGCCATATAGCTGCCGCCCAGGAACGCCAGCCCCACCACGCCGCATACGGCCGGGTCAGTCTTTATCCCGATTTTCGGCAGGCCGTAGTAGATAAAAAACAGCTGAATAAGCAGCGGCGTATTGCGGCTCAGTTCTATGTATCCCGCCACGATCTGCCGCAGCACCGGCACCTTCTCGTACTGGATGGCCGCGCACAGCAGCCCCACCGCCGTAGCCAGCGCCGTACCGCACAGCCCCAGCCGCAGTGTCAGCCACAGGGCCTCCCGGTACAGCGGCAGCACCTTTATCACAAATTCCCAGTTCAGCTTCTCCACCGTCTTTCTTACGATTTTGGTAAAACAAAAAGCCGGGGGCTTTTGCAAGCTCCCGGCAGGAATGGCTCTTATCCACACATTTTGCGCTGTGTGCAGGCGCTTTACAGCATACTAAAAGCGCCTGGCCATCTTGGATGTCCGGGAGTTCAGTATGCAACAACAAGAGGGAGCGCTATGGCTCATTACGCGGTAGTTTGTCATTGTGTTATCCTCCCTTCCGGTTCCATTTGCTTTGGTATGTTAGCACGATAATACACTCCCGCCGGCCATTTGTCAAGGGGGTAGCGTAAAAATATTTTTGCAGGTTTTCTGTCATTCTGCTTCGCTTTATCAGATGAGGATCCCCTCACAGTGGTCTATTTCATGCTGGATGATCTCCGCTGTCCAGCCGGTATAGGTCTTAATACGGGTCTCCAGCTTCTCATTCTGCCAGCGCACCTTTATCTTTTCCCAGCGCTTTACGGGGCGTACCCCGGTCAGGGAAAGACACCCCTCCTCGGTCTCGTAGGCCCCGCTTTTTTGCAGAATTTCAGGGTTCAGCATTACGGTATAGCCCGCCCCATCCTGGAAGGCGATGATGCGCCGATTTACACCGATCATATTGGCGGCCATGCCAACGCACTCCTCACGGTGCGCCATCAGTGTCTCCAGCAGGTCCCCGGCTACCGGCAGGTCGCTTTCCTCTGCGGGCTTCGCTTTTTGCGAGAGAAACATCTCGTCCCTGCAAATTGGTCTTACCATGGCATCCTCCGTCAGTGTTCATCGGTATAGGCCCGGCGGGTCTCTTCTATCAGCGCCAGTGCCTCCGCTTTGCTGTGGTAGTCCTTTACCACCACCTCTATCTTTTGCAGCCGCTTGTAGTTCTCAAAGAAATCCCGGATCTCCTCCAGCAAAAAGGGCGGCAGGTCACGCAGCTCCTGCACCCGGTCATAGCGCGGGTCACAGTCCACCACCGAGATAAGCTTATAATCCAGACTGCCCCCGTCTATCATGGTCAGGTAGCCAATGACGCGCGCCGGTACCACACAGCCGGGGTAGGTTGGCTCGGTCCCCACCACCAGGATATCCAGCGGGTCGCCATCGGGCGCCAGGGTGTTTTCCAGGTAACCGTATTCCGAAGGGTAACCCATCGCGGAGTACAGCACCCGGTCCAGTCGCACCCGGCCGGTCTCCTTATCCACCTCGTATTTATTCCTGCTTCGGCAGGGGATCTCTATGATCGCTTCCACGACATCGTATTTCATCGCTTATTCCGCCTTTCTTCGGTTATCCCATTCTTCCCGGGTGATGCAGGTATAGTGCTCGGTTTTGGTTTCACCGGTCGGCCGCCACGGCACATCCTCCTCGGTGTGGTGGTAGCAAAAGCCGCATTTTTCCATGCACCGGTGGGATTTCTCATTCCCCTCAAAGTAGGCGCACCACACCCGCTCATTTCCCCCGGCAAAGCACAGCCCCAGCAGGGTGCGCACCGTCTCCGGGGCATATTCATGGCCCCAGTAGTCCCGGCCGATCCAATACCCGATCTCCGGTTCCCCTTCGGCCCCGGCCGCCGCGGTACCAAACATCCCGCAGCTGCCTATGACCTCGCCGCTTTCCTTCAGTACCACAGCATAGGTGCCCGGCGCGCTCAGGATCTCCCGGATCACCCTCCGGCTGTCCTCCGCATCGGTGTGGGGGATCCACCCCGCGGCGGGCCCTACTTCGGGGTCCTTTGCCAGCTCATACAGCCGCTCAGCGTCGCTTTCCACCCAGGGGCGCAGTACCAGCCGCTTTGTTGTTATCTCCATTTGGTATCCTTCTTTCGGTAGAATAGCCCCTTTACCGTCTGCTGTCCTTATCCCGGTGAGAAAGCTCCACCCGATAGCCCAGGCTCCGCAGGTAGGCGGCCAGCTGGCAGGCAATGGCCACGCTGCGGTGGCGGCCGCCGGTGCAGCCCACAGCCACTACCAGTTGGCTTTTGCCTTCCCTTTGGTACAGGGGGATGGAAAAGGCCAGCAGATCCTCCAGCTTTCGCAGCATCTCGTGGCTTTCCGGGGCGTTCATCACATAGTCGCGCACCGGCCCCTCGGTGCCGTCGTGCTCCTTCAGCTCCGGCACATAGTAGGGGTTCGGCAGGCATCGCACATCAAAGACCAGATCCGCGTCCTGCGGCAGCCCATTGCGGAAGCCAAAGGACTGGCAGCTGATGAGCATGGGGGTCGTCTCTCCCTCAAAGATGGTCACGATGCGCCCGCGCAGCTGGCTGGGCGAAAGTGAGGTCGTATCAATGATATAGTCAGCGGTCTTGATCACATCCAGATTATGTTCGATCACGA
>CALERQ010000054.1 GCA_937907305.1 uncultured Clostridia bacterium
CCCCTTGACCCGCTTTTGCCTCCTTTTGGCGGTGCAAAAGGAGGCCCCCGCCGGGTAGGCGCGCAGGTTATGCCTTTGCAAAAGGCTCCGCGACGCCGAAGGCGATATCCAATTTGGCCAAAATTCTTTTTTCTACTTTTCTTTACAGAAAAATAAGCCCCCGCCTTGCGGCAGGGGCCTTTTCTATGGGTTTGCAGCCGTCAGAATTCAAGATTCTTCCCGGTTTCAGGATCAAATACATGCACCACATTGCCGCCAAAGGTGAAGGCAATGGGCTGGCCGATACCAAAGCTCGAATTGGTGGCGCCCTGCATGCTCATCGTCTGCACGATGATGATGGTATCCCGGCCGCAGGCCTGCAGGTGCAGGTGCACCGCGCTGCCCATCATCTCGCTTACATCCACGGTGCCGTGGATCATCTGCTCGCCCTCGCCCGCCAGCATAATGTGCTCCGGACGGACCCCCAGCACGATGGGGCCGGGCTGGACATTCTTCTGGGCCAGGCGGGCCTGCTTTTCATCGCTGAGCACCACATGGGCATTGGCCAGCTGGACGGCATACTTGCCATCGGGATCACGCTGCAGCTGGGCGTCAAAGGTATTCATGCGCGGCATGCCGATAAAGCCTGCCACGAACAGATTGGCTGGGTGATCAAAGACCTCCTGCGGGGTACCCACCTGCTGGATCTCGCCATCCCGCATGATGACGATGCGGTCGCCCAGCGTCATGGCCTCGGTCTGGTCATGGGTAACATAGATAAAGGTGGTATCGATGCGCTGCCGCAGCTTGATGATCTCGGCGCGCATCTGGTTGCGCAGCTTGGCATCCAGGTTGGAAAGCGGCTCATCCATCAGAAAGACCTTGGGGCTGCGCACGATGGCGCGGCCGATGGCCACGCGCTGCCGCTGGCCGCCGGAAAGCGCCTTGGGCTTGCGGTCCAGGTACTGGGTGATATCCAGGATCTCGGCGGCTTCCTTTACCTTGCGGTCAATCTCCTTGGGGTCTACATGGCGCAGCTTCAGGCCGAAGGCCATGTTCTCGTAAACAGTCATATGGGGGTACAGGGCGTAGTTCTGGAAAACCATGGCGATATCCCTGTCCTTGGGAGGAATGTCGTTCATCAGCTTGCCGTCGATATACAGCTCGCCGCCGGAGATCTCCTCCAGGCCGGCGATCATGCGCAGGGTGGTGGATTTACCGCAGCCGGAGGGGCCGACCAGCACAATGAACTCATTGTCCTTGATCTCCAGGTTGAAATCATGGACAGCCAGTACGCCTTCCTCGGTCACCTTCAGGTTGTTCTTTTTCTCCTTTTCGGGCTCGCCCTTTTTCTTCTTTTTGGGTTCAATGTTGGGGTACACCTTTTTGATGTTTTTCAGTACGACATCAGCCATTTTCATCGCTCTGAGCGGTCTGCCTTCGCACGACCTTTCTCGCAGCAGAGAAAGCGGGATTCTCTGTGCTTTACGGCAGGTCTCCACACTGCCGCACCGGGAGCGCCCGGCGGGGGATTCCTCCTTTGTTTCGTCCGCGGCGGCCAGTTTGTGGAGTGACCGGCGGGATCGGAATATTGGTTTTGCTGTCGGAAACGATTCCAGCAGCTAAGCCCATTGTAGCACCGGAACAAGGGCTTGTAAATGAAAGCCCGTCATTCCGACACACTTTTTGTAGAACTGCCATAAACCGGGGGTCTGGTTTGGGCATTTTGTCAAGGAAAAAGCAGGGCGGGGGCTGGCACGGCAGGGGGAAATGGTGTATAATAGCGGCGTAACAGGTGCAGGGGACCGGTTGCGGCGGAGCCGCCGCCGGGCCAAAGCCCGGCGCTCCGGCGCCCCGCAGGGGCGCCGGAGGCTCGGTTGGCACAGCCAACCGAGTGCGGCTCCGCCGCAGGCTGCCCCCTGCAAATACCCGGAAAGGAAGCGAAACCATGAGTAAAATTCTCGGCCGCCTGGAGCCCCAGGCAGTGTTCCACTATTTCGAGGAGATCGCGGGCATCCCCCACGGCTCCGGCAATACCCAAAAAATCGCCGATTACTGCGAGCAGTTCGCCAAAGACCATGGCCTGCAGCACACCCGCGATGCCAGCGATAATGTCATCATCGTAAAGCCCGCCGCCAAAGGCTACGAGGACGCCGCGCCGGTGGTGCTGCAGGGCCACCTGGATATGGTGTGCGAAAAAGCCCCCGGCTGCACCAAGGATATGGAAACCGAGGGCCTGGACCTGGTGGAGGAAAACGGCTGGGTGTATGCCCGCGGTACCACCCTGGGCGGCGATGACGGCATCGCCGTGGCCATGATGTTGGCCCTGCTGGATGAAAAGGACCTGCCCGCCCCCCGGCTGGAGTGCATTATCACCAGCGATGAGGAGATCGGGATGCTGGGCGCCGCCGTGCTGCAGCCTACCCTGGTCACCGGCCGCAATATGATCAACCTCGATTCCGAGGAGGAGGGCGTCTTTACCGTCAGCTGTGCCGGCGGCAACCGCACCTACTGCCGCCTGCCCATCCGGCGGGAAACCGTGACCGGCCAGACTGTCACTCTGCGCATCGCCGGGCTGGTAGGCGGTCACTCCGGGGTGGAGATCGATAAGGGCCGCGCCAATGCCGATATGCTGCTGGGCCGCCTGGTGATGGCTGCCCGCCGTGCCGCGCCCTGCCGCCTGATCTCGCTGGCCGGCGGCTCCAAGGATAACGCCATTCCCAATGAGGCGACCGCGCGGCTCCTCTGCGAGGACATCCCCGCGCTGGAGCGTCTGGCCGCCGCCTGGCAGGGCCAGCTCCGTCATGAGTATGCCCAGGCCGAGCCGGATCTTACCATTACCGTTGTCCCAAATGAAAAAACCGCCTGCGCTGTCCTCACCGAAGAAAGCGCCGAGCGGGTGCTGTGTATGCTGCTCTGCGTTCCCAATGGCATCCAGGCCATGAGCGGCAGCCTGCCCGGCCTGGTGCAGACCTCCCTCAATCTCGGTATCCTCACCACCGAAGAGGACGCCGTTGAGCTGCACTTTGGCGTGCGCAGCAGTGTGGCCAGCCAAAAGGAGATGCTGACCGAGCGCCTGAAGGTGCTGACGCATCAGCTGGGCGGCACCGTGGAGGTCTTTGGGGATTACCCCGCCTGGGAATACCGGGCCGAAAGTCCCCTGCGGGAGCTGATGTGCGAGGTCTACCGGGAGCAGTACGGCGCCGAACCCAAGATCGAGGCCATCCACGCCGGGCTGGAATGCGGCCTGCTGTGCGAAAAGCTGCCGGGTCTTGACTGCGTTTCCATCGGTCCGGAGATGCTGGAGATCCACACGGCCCGTGAGCGCATGTCGGTGGAATCGGTCGGCCGGGTGTGGCGCTATGTGCGGGAGGTACTGCGCCGCAGCCGGTAACGCCCCGATGTCCCCCGCTGGGCAGAGATACAGGGCATTCCCTCCGGTAAACCCGCCAAAAGCGGGAAGAATTTGCCCGGAAAGCACGCCGCCGCGCCCCTTGCGGCCTTCCCTTGTGTACTCTGCCCAAGCGTTCTCTCCCCTTGCGGACACTGCTTCCCCGTTCTGCCCGCCTTTGCGGCAAAATCCTGCCAACTTTGGGCTTTTTCTTGTGGCATATTGCCAAGGGAAATGAACCATCCGGCCGAAATGGTACAAAATTTTAGAGAACTTGAAAATCTTTTTTGTAAAAACCGACCAAGAAATGCTTGACAAGCCTCGCCCGTTGGGGTAAGATGGATAATGTACCGGCAGGAGCACCCGCCGGGACTGGAGTATGTGCATATGCAAAAACACTGGGAAGCTATGTCCGATGAAGCGCTGGCCGCGGCCGCTCTTCAGGCGGAAGACCGTGCCTTTACGGTGCTGGTGGCCCGGCTGCTGCCCCCCCTGCGGGCCATGGCCGATAGCTACCGCCTGCCGGGACTGGACCGGGATGACCTCGTCCAGGAGGGCTTTTTAGGGGTGATGAGCGCCGTGCGCCACTATCATCCCGGCTTGGGGGAATTTACCCCCTACGCCCTTACCTGCGCCCGCAACAGCATGGGCTCAGCGGCCCGTACCGCTCTTTCCGATCGGCACCAGCCGCTGCGGGATTACGACCCCATTCCGGAGGACCGTCCCGCCGGGGAGGAGATCCAGCCGCAGGCGCTGGTGGAGGCCGCGGAATTCAGCGGGGAACTGCACCGCTGGATGCAGACCGAGCTTACCGATTACGAGCGCCAAGTGTTCCGGCTGTTTTTGGCCGGCTACCCCTACACGGAAATAGCCTCTCTTCTTTCTTCTCATTCCAAAGCTGTGGATAACGCCCTGCAAAGAGTCAGACGAAAGCTGCGAAAGTTCTATTCCACCCACTCGGTATCTGCCTGAATTCGTCAGGTGATATATACAAAACTCCCTTATAACATCAATTGTGAGGGCAGAGATTCCAAAGCGAGGTAATGAAGAATGTACGAAGACAAGACTTTAGTATGCAAAGAATGTGGCAACGAGTTCGTGTTCACCGCCGGTGAGCAGGAGTTCTATGCCGAGCGCGGTTTTGCCAATGAGCCCCAGCGCTGCAAGGCCTGCCGCGACGCCCGCAAGCAGAACCAGAGAACCGACCGTGAGATGTTCACCGCCGTCTGCGCCAACTGCGGCAAAGAGGCCAAGGTTCCCTTCCGTCCCCGTGAGGACCGTCCTGTTTATTGCAGCGAGTGCTTTGCAAAGATGAAGGAAGAGCAGTAATCAGTCCCCCTGATAACAAGACTATCCTGCCGGCTGTCAGCAATGATGGCCGGTTTTCTTTTTTTGATGTTATCTTAGCTCCAGTAGCTTCCGCACTTCCTCCGTCCGGGCAAAGAGCTTAAAGTACAGTGCCCGGTAATCCGGTGCGTCACTTTGCAGGCAGATTTCCTCACATTCCTGCTGTATTGCGATAATTTTATCCTGCATCATTAGGCAGCGCCCCCTTAGACGAGCGGCCTCCACTTTATCATCCATATTATTTTCCCTCTTTTCTATAATTGCACTATATTAGTGCAATTATAGCCGCTTTTTCGCCTAAAATCAAGAAAATGATTGTTCTGATTTAGTGCGGAGGAGGAGTGATGTTCATGGATCAGCAGTACAGTGAGCGCATGGGGCGTCATTTGGCCAAACTCCGCCAAGATAAAGGTTTAACGCAGGAGCAACTGGCTGCTCGATTGCAGGTGCAGGGCTGTGACTTAACCCGCAGTGCATTGGCCAAGATTGAGGTTGGCCAGCGCCATCTCTATCCCGATGAGATAAAAGCCCTGAGCGTAGTGCTCAGCATTAGTTATGAACAGATTTTTGTTTGAATTAAGTGCTTTTCACCGGTTCGGTGAAAGGTATGCCTGTAAAGGGCACAAATAAGGGGGAGCCCTCTCTTGCAGGGCTCCCCCTCTTGCGTGAACGACCTCTCTGGGTCGTCCACGCAATTCATCCCCTTTCGGAGCGCCCTTCGGAAAGGGAATATTTCGTCCGCTGCGGCGGACGACCAGCCTTTTGAAAAAGGCTGGAGCGAAAACTTTTACACAAAAATCTCCCCCACCGCTGCCCGGCAGGGGAGTATTTTTATTCGGTTATTCCTCCAGGCCCTTCAGCTCGTCCGCCTCCGCCTTCTCCACCGCGATGCGGCCGTCCCGCAGTGTCTTTACCTGCGATTTGTGGAAGGAGACCACCGCCCCCTCCTCGGCCCGGTCCAGATGCACCTTCAGCTCACCGGTCAGCAGGTTTACCTCGGTCACCTTGCCCCGGCCCTCGCTGGTCTGCACTATCGCCCCTACCTTCGGGGTGGTCCGCAGCAGATCCTCATAGGCATCCTGCTCGTACTTCAGGCAGCACATCAGCCGGCCACAGGCGCCGCTTATCTTGGTGGGATTGAGAGAAAGTCCCTGCTCCTTCGCCATCTTGATGGAAACAGGCTGGAATTCCCCCAGGAAGCTGGCGCAGCAGAACGGCCGCCCGCAGATGCCCAGGCCGCCCAGCATCTTGGCCTCATCCCGCACGCCGATCTGCCGCAGTTCTATGCGGGTGCGGAACACCCCGGCCAGCTCCTTTACCAGCTCGCGGAAATCCACCCGTCCATCGGCGGTAAAGTAGAAAAGGATCTTGCTGCCGTCAAAGGCATATTCTACCTCCACCAGCTTCATTTCCAGCTTGCACAGGGCTATTTTCTCCTGCGCTATGCGGAACGCCTTTTCCTCTTTTTTGCGATTTTCCTCTACCCGGCGCAGGTCCTCCTGCGTGGCGGGACGGGTCACCTTTTTCAGGGGCTTTACCACACGGGTCTGGTCCACCTCCCGGTTGGAGATAGCCACCGTGCCGCATTCGGTGCCGCGGGCGGTTTCCACCACCACAGGCTCCCCCACGCGGTAGCTGCCGCCATTGGGGTCAAAGTAATAAATTTTTCCGACTTCCTTAAATCGGACGCCGATGATCTCTGCCATACAAATGGTACTCCTTTATTTCCAACATCCATGATGCATGAATTTTCAATATCAGCTTCCGCCCGCGGCGGGGGCCAGGTTTGCAGTCGCCTAAAGGCGGTGGGAAGCCTTTTACAAAGGCTTGGCTAGTACCGCTCGCCGCGGAGGCCTTCCTTTTGCACCTGCAAAAGGAAGCAAAACAGGGTCAAGGGGGACAGATTCCCCCTTGACGAACCCCTTTCTGTCGCTTGCAGTGC
>CALERQ010000055.1 GCA_937907305.1 uncultured Clostridia bacterium
CGGCGGAGGCAATGGGCATCACCGCGGTGGTGCTTTCCGCGCACTGCCCCGATCTTTTTTCGCCGAAGGTGATCCGCAGCACGATGGGCAGCGGATGGCGGCAGAAAACGGTGCGGGTGGATGACCTGGCCGGGAGCATTGCCGCATGGCGAAAGCAGGGCCTGCGCTGCTATGCGGCCACCCTGATCCCCGAGGCGCTGCCGCTGCAGAAGCTGCCGGCGGGGAAATGCCGGGGAATTGTTATCGGCAATGAGGGCAACGGTGTGAGCCGGGAAGTGATAGACGCCTGTGATGGCGAGGTATATATCCCGATGAGGGGAGCGGCGGAATCGCTGAACGCGGCGGCCGCGGCGGCCCTGTGTATGTGGGAGCTGAGCGGCCGGGGGTATCTGCCCGGATAAGCGGAGAGCAGGCGGCGCGGCGGAATGAGCGAGGGGCGCCCGCAGCGAAGCGGAGGGCCGCTCCGAGACAAAATGGAGCCGTGCCGCCGGAATAGGCGGTCTGGAACGAAGGATAAAAAGAAAGGAGGGGAAGCGAGATGGCGGTTTCGGACTGGATAAGGTTCCAGCTGGCGTATGGCTTTGGGACGGTAAGGGCCGCCAAGGCCCTGGAAAAGTGGCACTCGCCCACCCTTTTATTCCATACTGAGGACTGGCGGCTGCGGCAGCATGGTATGGGGGAGGAAGAGCTGCGCCGGGTGCGGGAGGCCAAGGACGCCGACCTGGGGAAGATCATGGGCTTTTGTGAGAGGAACGGGGTAAGGATACTGACTCCGGATGACGACCTGTACCCGCAGCGGCTGCGGAACATATACAGCCCGCCGGCGGTGCTGTATGTGGCCGGCAGCTGGATAGATTTGAATGATATTTTAACGGTAGCGGTGGTGGGCACCCGCCGCTGCACCGAATATGGCAGCCGGGTGGCGAGAGAGATCTCCGCGGACCTGGCGGCCCGGGGTGTGGTGACGGTAAGCGGCCTGGCGATGGGGATCGATTCCTGCTGCCATGACGCCACAGTGGAGGCCGGTGGCCGTACCATAGCGGTGCAGGGCTGCGGCATTGATGTGACCTACCCGGCGGCCAACCGGGAGCTGAAAAAGAAGATTCTGCAAAGCGGCGGCGCGGTGATAACGGAATTCCCGCCCGGCGCCGAGCCGAATTCCTATCATTTTCCCATCCGCAACCGCATTATAGCGGGGCTGTGCCACGGCACGCTGGTGGTGGAGGGCGAACGCCGCAGCGGCTCGCTGATCACGGCGGGATTTGCCCTGACCGAGGGCCGGGATGTTTTTGCGGTGCCCGGCAATGTGGACAGCCCCATGAGCGCCGCGCCCAACTGGCTCATCCGGGAGGGGGCCATCATGGTGCGGGAAGCGGGGGATATCCTGGAGGAATATGACCTGCGGGACTATGACGCCGCGGGGCCGGGAGAGGAAGTGGAGGCCGAGCAGCTCTCGCTGTGCGAAAAGCAGCCCGGTAAGGCCAAGAAGAAGGAAAAGCCGGCCCCGGCCAAGGCCTATCCCCAGCGGAGCGACGACGGGATGATGGAGACATTGAAC
>CALERQ010000056.1 GCA_937907305.1 uncultured Clostridia bacterium
GCGAAGCCCGCCGAAACCGTCCTCCGGACGGTTTGGCCTGCGGCCCGGATCCGGGATTTTGCAGGGGCCCAAAAAGAAAAGCCCACCCGGCAAAAGCGGGCGGGAGAGATTATTTTTCGGTTAGGGAGTGGCCGCAATGGGGGCAGGTATTGCCGCGTTCCCGGCCAAGATGCCTGCCGCAGTGGGGACAGCGCAGCACCGCGAAGTGGAAGGCGGTGGCGGCAAGTCCCAGCAGGATCACCGCGCAGCCGAGAAAGAAGTTATTGGATAGGGTAAACAGCACGGCACACACCAGCATGGCGATGACCAGGCCATCGAACAGGCGGCGGGCGGCGGCAAGTGGCATTTTCCTCATGGGTGCATCTCCTCCCAAAAATCCGGCAGCGAGGGGCAGCAGGCCTCATCGCTTTGGATGGTGAGGGCGGCAAGACGGGTGCCGGCGGCTACGGCCCGGCCCAGGGAGAGCCCGCGGGTGAGCCCCGAAACAACGCCGGAGAAGAAGGCATCCCCGGCGCCGGTGGAATCCACCATCTCCACCCGGTGGGCGGGGCAGTGCCCGGCATCGCCGGTGATGCTGTCGTAGTAGACGCTTCCCGAGGAGCCGAGGGTGACCACCATGCTGCGCAGGCCCATGCCGCGGCCATACTGCAGGATGGTTTCCACGGCGGCTTCGGGATCGGTGCGGGAAACGGGGTGGTGCAGCAGCCGTTCGGCTTCGATATCATTGCAGATGAAGCAGCGGGTGTGCCGCAGCAGGTCGGGCCGGCGCTGCACCACGCTCATATTGGCGGAGATGCAGTAGAGATCCTTCCGGTACTTCTGGCACAGCGCTACGATCCATTCGCTGAGTGTTTCGCCCATATCCATCTCCAGGCAGACGCTATCCGCCCCGGAGACGATCTCCTCGCCCTTTTCCTGGAGGTAGCGGGATAGCGGCTCGGTATCCGGCATCTGGCTGGTGCTGCCGGCCAGGTCGCCCTTTTCATCCATCACGGCCAGCCACAGGCCCACGCCGTTCTGCGGGACGCGGATACTGTACCGCAGGTCGATTTTTTGTGCTTCCAGGCGCTCCATCGCCTCCCGGCTCATGGGGGTGGTATCCCCCAGGGTGACGAAGGTGACTGGGCTGCCGATGCGGGCCATGTCCTCGGCCACATTGCGGGCCACGCCGCCGTGGACAAAGCGGATGCTGCCCAGATTGGTGCCGGTGGCGCGGTACTCCCCAAACGGGAAGCCCTTGATATCGACAAAGATGACGCCCATAACAACGGTGCCTGGCATAGCGGTATTCCTCCTTGGCAGGTGGGGTGGATGGTGATGCGGCGGGGTAACTTGGGATGGGAGGGGGCACTCCGTAGGAGTCAGCGCCCAAATGGTTTCTCTAAAGGATGAACTGGCGAGGATGTGAAGGGTGTGGGATGTGGGAAGGTGTACGGGCCCGGAGGGCCCGTACTCCCGCCCCCCCGCAGGGGGCGGGAGCCCTGCGGGGCGCCTGGCCTGCGGCGGGCAGGGACCGATGGAGGGCGCTGCCCTATTACTGTGGGATATTGTAGCACATTTTGCGGGGAAAAGGAAAGCCCTGCGGATGGAAAACAGAAGAAAAATGTGCGTTTTGGGGGAAAGGATGGGCGGATGGGTTTTCTTTTGGGCGGGGATGTGATAAAATAATAGCCATTGTATAGCCTAAAAGGAGGACGGACCGGTGCGAAGTGTGCTGATGGTGTGCCATGGAAATATCTGCCGCAGCCCGATGGCGGCCACCCTGATGCGGGTGATGGTCGAAGCGGCCGGCTGGGGCGATGCCCTGTGGGTGGATAGCTGCGGGGTCAGTGATGAGGAGGAAGGCAACCCGATGGACCGGCGGGCGGTAGCGATGCTGCTTTCCCATGGCATCCGGCCGGCCCCGCATGAGGCCCGGCGTTTTTCCCGCGGCGACTATGCCATGTATGATGACATTCTGTGCATGGAGGAGCGCAACCGGCGGGGACTGCTGCGGCTACTGGGCGGCGACCCGGAAGGGAAGCTGCATCTGCTGCTGGACTATACCGACGACCCCCATGACATTGAGGACCCGTGGTACAGCGGGGACTTTGAGAAGGCGTACCGGGAAATACGGGAAGGCTGCACCGGCTACCTGAAGCAATTTAGAGTAAAGTAAAAGGAGAACCACCAACGATGAAAATAGCCAAGAGAATTTGGGCGGTGCTGCTGGCGCTGCTTTTGCCGCTGCTGATGGCGGTTCCGGCGCTGGCGCTGGATAGCTATGAATTATTTGCCCGGTGGGAGCAGGATGGCTACCCCGAGGATGTGACCGGTGTTTTTTATAATACCGAGACCAAGTGCCTGGCGGTGGTGCTGACCGAGAACACTGAGGCCCGGCAGAAGGAGCTGCGGGATACCCTGACCGATGGGGAAACGCTGACCTTCTTTGCCGGGGAATACAGCCATGCCCAGCTGGCGGAGCGCGCCGCTGCCATTACCAAGGACATGGCGGAAAACGGACTGGCCGGGACGGTGAGCATCGGCTGGGGAGCGAACGGCGGCTACGGCCCGGAGGGGAAGGACTTCCGGGTGGTGATAAAGACCGATGCGGCGAATGTGACCGCCCTGACCGAGCGCTATGCCGAATATGACAGCATGGTGGCGGTGGAGGAAAACACCGAGCCGGTGGCGCCGGAGGTGCCCGCGGAGCCCGAAAAGGAGGGACTTTCCGACTGGGGGATCATTGGGATCGCGGCGATCGTGGCGGTGGTGTTCATCATTGTGATCACCGTGGCGGGCAACAAAAAGCGCGCCAGGAAGAACGGAGAGCAGGGAAATATCCAGCTGTGAGAATGCGCGGAAAATGAAAATAGACGGCTTTGCCTGGGGCGGGGCCGTCTTTTGCTTGTTGCTCATGCTGAACACTGGGTAATGTGGCTGATATGCTTTTTGTGCGGGCTCTCTGCGCCGACCCATCACTGGTTGATATTCCGGTGTGGTTCTGGTACTATTAGAGAGAACGGCATGTCCTTACGGATCACCGGAAAAAAGAAAACACATGCAGGAGGAAAGTCCAATGAAAACAACACATAAGCTGTCTCTTATCGTTATCGGCGTTATTCTTTTGACTTTCGGCGCCTGCGGAAAGCAAATACCTACTCTCCAGAATGAAGGAGAGACTGATGCTCTTTTATCTGAGGAGGAATTGGTTCAAGCCGGAAGATCCGCGGTAGAAAAGTGGGCGACCATTGGATATATCGTTTCGGAGCCACTTTACAATACGACGCTTTCACAGCTTGGGCAGAACGAGCTTCGGGAAATATACAGCGCTCACATTTTCGCCAGTGGTTTGGATCGCTCTCTGGTAAGGGAAGATGAGCAGACGACTTTCTGGACGGATCGGAGCGGTCTTGAACAGTTTGCGCGTGAGTATTTCGGACTTGACTTCAACAGTCAGGAAAACGATCTGCCGGAGGGCTGCCTTGCCGACAATGGCGATGAAATTCAATTTTATTTTAACAGCCGGTTCTATGTTGCGCCGCCCGACCAGTACCAATACGAATTGATCGGCTGCACCCAAAATGATGACAATTCCTATACGGCAGAGGTCGAAATAAAAAGCGAGGCTGTTCCAAGTATGGATATTGATGCGCAGGAGATAGAAGTAGCTTTGGTCTTCCGGATGGAGAATGATACGGCGGTTTTCATCAGCGCTTCGACTTAAAAGGCATCGGGAATGCGTTTTGCATTCCCGATGCCTTTTGTGGAGAGTTGGGAAAGATTGAGAAACGGACGGCGAATGTTTATCGTGTGCTTCGGCGCTCCAGCACGGCGATATTTTCGATATATGCATCATTGTCCAAACTCAAACTCATATCTTCCGCAATGATTGGAAGCTTGAATTTGATGGACTTGAGCCACTGACCATTAGGCTGC
>CALERQ010000057.1 GCA_937907305.1 uncultured Clostridia bacterium
CAGCAGGCGGTGGAGGAGAAAAAAGAGGAGCTGAGCGTCCAGAAGCAGGAGATCGCCGAGCTGAACTATAAGCTGCGGGAGGCAGCCGCCGCCAGCCGCGAAAAGGTACAGGAGCTTTTGGAAAACCACCAGCGGGAGCTGCACGGCAAAGATGAGGTCATCGCCTATTACAAGGATCTTAAGACCCGTCTTTCCACCAAAATGGTGGGCGAAACGCTGGAACAGCACTGTGAAACGGAGTTTAACCGCCTGCGCGCCGCCGCCTTTCCCTATGCCTACTTTGAAAAAGACAACGATGCCCGCACCGGCAGCAAGGGCGATTACATCTTCCGGGAATTCACCCCCGATGGCATCGAGTTCCTCTCCATCATGTTCGAGATGAAGAATGAGATGGATACCACCGCCAGCAAGAAAAAGAACGAGGATTTCTTCCGGGAGCTGGATAAAGACCGCCAGGAAAAAGGCTGCGAATATGCCGTCCTGGTCTCTCTGCTGGAACCGGACAGCGAACTGTACGGCGGTATCACCGATGTCAGCTACCGCTACCCCAAAATGTATGTCATCCGCCCTCAATTCTTCATTCCCATCATCACCCTGCTGCGGGGCTCGGCACTCCATACGGTGGAATACCGCCGGCAGTTAGCGGAGATCCGCAATCAGAATATCGATATCTCCCACTTCGAGGAGGAAATGAACGACTTTAAGACCCGCTTCGGCCGCAATTATGATCTGGCCAGCCGCAAGTTCAAAACCGCCATCGAGGAGATCGATAAAACCATCGACCACCTGCAAAAAACCAAGGACGCCCTGCTCTCCTCCGAAAATAATCTCCGCCTGGCCAATGATAAGGCCCAGGAGCTTTCGGTCAAGCGCCTGACGAAGAACAATCCCACCATGCAGGCCAAGTTTAGGGAGCTGGAAGCCGCTAAAACTCCTCCCCTGCCGCAGGAACCAAACGAATAACAAAATCAGCACCGCGGAACTGCTCCTCGGTGCTGTTTTTTATTTTTCCGCGCATCCTCCGCCCCCGGCGGGCGCCCCTGCGCTCCCCAGGGCCGCGCCTTCGCTGCGCTCCGGGCGGCCCTTTCCCGCTCCGGTGCGCCCGCCTGCCTTTTCAGCCGCCGCGGCTCATATGCACCGTTCGCAGTACTCCGCCACATCAAAGGGATCCAGCCCGCTGTCCTTCTTCAGGTACAGCGGGTGGTGCGGGTGCCCCTTCATCGAGCGCTTTCCCGCCGTGACCCACCGGGCGCCGTGCCGCTCCCCGGCCACTATCATGTCCTGCACACAGCTTTTCAGGTAGGGCCTCATCTCTATGATGTTCCCCCAGGCCGCCCATACCGTCGGCTCCTCACTCAGTCCCAGGATATACTCGAAAGCCTCCATATTAGCCCGGTGCAGCCGCTCATCCCGCTCCCGCGCCATATCCTGCGGACGGGTAGCCCGCTGCGGGTACACATTAAACATAATAAAGCTGTCGTACCCGTTCCCCAGCGCGATCCGCTCCACCGATTTCAGGGTATTATCCAGGTGGTCCGGCTCCGCCGTCGAGGGATTCACCCCAATACAGATGAGCGGTTTCTCGCCCCTGGTGCCCAGCACATATCGGTACTCGGTGTAAAAATCCGGCACATACAGCCACCGGCCGGTATCATAGTCCGCCTCCCATCCGCTCTGGCGCATCGCCTCGGCAAAGGATAATACCTCCATCTCACTGGTGGCTATGGTGGGAATATGCATACTGGCACCTCCGGGAAAAATACTTTCCCCCATCATAGCGTATTTTTCCCCAAACGGCAAGCCTCTCTGTTTTCCCCTCACTTGCCCATCTCCTCCCGCAGCCGCTCTATGGCATGCTTCTCCAGCCGGGAAACATAGCTCCGGGAAATACCAAGCTTTTTGGCCACCTCCCGCTGGGTCATCGGCGGCCGGTTATCCAGCCCGTAGCGCAGCCGCAGCACCCGCTGCTCCCGCCCCTCCAGCACTCCAAAAACCTCCCGCAGCTTTTCGGCCTTCAGCGTCAGGTCCAGCCGGGTGATGATATCCTCCTCATCGCTTACCAGCTCCATCAGCGTCAGGCCGTTGCCGTCCCGGTCGGTATCCAGCGGGTCCTCCAGTGAAACATCCCCCGCCGTCTTCCTCCGCGCCCTAAAGTACATCAGGATCTCATTTTCAATACACCTCGAAGCATAAGTCGCGAATTTCGTCTTCTTCTCCAGGTTATAGGTCTCCACCGCCTTTATCAGTCCTATCGTCCCTATGGAGATCAGATCATCCTGCTCCCCGCTCACCGCATAGTACTTCTTCACGATATGCGCCACCAGCCGCAGATTGTGCTCCACCAGCTCATTCCGGGCCGCCCGGTCTCCCCGGCTCATCCGCTCCAGACAGTCCCGCTCCTGCTTGGCCGTCAGCGGCCGCGGGAATGACCCCGAAGCCGAAACATGCAGCGTCAGCAGCCACAGCCCGCCCATCAGCGTCAGTACCATTGCTCCCAGCATCACTCATTCCCCCTCTCTCTTTAGAGGGTATGCCCCACCGACAGAAAAATGCCAGTCCCGCCCTAAACGGACAAAGCCCTCCGCCTAAAATACCGCTTGATCTCTGTCGGATACTTGATATTTTTGCCGCCTTATAATAAAATTAGTCTATCCTAATTTTAAGCGCCACATGTCAAGGGAAAGGGTTATCACTATGACTTTGAACGAACTCAAAACCGGCTCCTCCGGTATCATCACGGCCGTGGGCGGCGATGGCCCGCTGCGCTGCCGCCTTCTGGATATGGGCCTCATCCCCCACACCCGCGTCACCCTGCAAAAGGTCGCCCCCATGGGCGATCCCATCGAGATAAGGGTCCGCGGCTACGAGCTGACCCTGCGGGTTGAGGAAGCCCAAAAAATCGAGGTAAAGGAGGCCGCGGAAGTATGATCTTCGCATTGGCCGGCAACCAGAACTGCGGCAAAACCACCCTGTTCAATGCCCTCACCGGCTCCAATCAGCATGTCGGTAATTTTCCCGGCGTCACCGTCGATCAGAAAATGGGGGATATCCGGGGCGAGAAAAACTGCTCCGTCGTCGATCTGCCGGGTATCTATTCGCTTCGGCCCTATACCCAGGAGGAGATCGTCACCCGGGATTTCATCCTGAATCAGAAGCCGGATGGCATCATCAATATTGTGGATGCCACCAATATCGAGCGCAACCTGTACCTCACCCTGCAGCTTCTGGAGCTGCGGGTCCCCATGGTGCTTGCTCTCAATATGATGGACGAAGTCCGGGCCAACGGCGGCTCCATCGATGTGCAGAAAATGAGCGCCGCTCTCGGCATTCCGGTCATTCCCATTTCCGCCGCCAAGGGCGAGGGTGTCTCGGAGCTTATCGCCCAGGCGCTCACCGTCGCCCGGGGCAAAATCCTGCCCAAGGTCACCGATTTCTGTACCGATGATTCCGCCGTCCACCGCTGCCTGCACGCCGTCATCCACCTCATTTCGGATCACGCCGAGCGGCTGGGCATCCCCACCCGTTTCTGCGCCGCCAAGCTCATTGAGGGCGGCGATACGCTGGAAAAGGACCTGCGGCTGGATGAAAACGAAAAGGAGCTGCTGGAACACTGCATCGTCCAGATGGAAAACGAAACTGGACTGGACCGCAATGCCGCCCTGGCCGATATGCGCTATACCTTCATCGAAGGGGTCGTCGCCGCCTCGGTCACCAAGTGCCACGAAAGCCGCGAGCACGCCCGCTCCGTCCGGTTCGATAAGGTCCTTACCGGCCGGTACACCGCCATTCCCACCTTCCTGGCGGTCATGTTTCTCACCTTCTACCTCACCTTCCATGTCATCGGCCAGCGCCTTTCCGATCTCCTTGCCGTCGGCATTGACGCGCTCACCGCCCTGGTCGATGGCGCCCTCACTGCCTACGGCATCAATCCGGTGGTCCACAGCCTCATCATCGATGGCATCTTCGCCGGCGTGGGCAGCGTACTGGTGTTCCTGCCCATCATCGTCACCCTGTTTTTCTTTCTCTCCATCCTGGAGGACACCGGCTATATGGCCCGTGTCGCCTTTGTGATGGATAAGCCGCTGCGCCGCATCGGTCTTTCGGGCCGCAGCATCGTGCCGCTGCTCATCGGCTTCGGCTGCTCGGTGCCGGCCATCATGGCCACCCGCACCGTCTCCTCCGATCGCGACCGCAAAATGACCATTCTCCTCACCCCCTACATGAGCTGCTCCGCCAAAATCTCCATCTACGCCTTCTTCACGGCGGCATTCTTCCAGCAGCACCGGGCCCTGGTTATGATCGCCCTTTATGTCCTCGGCATCCTCATCGGCATCGCGGCGGCCCTCATCATGAACCACACCGTCTTCCGGGGCAAGCCCGTTCCCTTTGTCATGGAGCTCCCCAACTATCGACTCCCCAGTGCCAAAAGCGTAGGGCTGCTGCTGTGGGAAAAGGCCAAGGACTTCCTGCAGCGCGCCTTCACCGTCATTTTCCTGGCCACCATCATCATCTGGTTCCTGCAAAGCTTCGATACCCGGCTCAATGTTGTGTCGGATAGCTCCTACAGCTTATTGGCGCTCATCGGCCAGTGGATCGCCCCTCTCTTCGCCCCCCTCGGCTTTGCCGATTGGCGCTGCGCCACCGCCCTCATTTCCGGCTTTGTCGCCAAGGAATCAGTCGTCAGCACCCTGGAAGTCCTGCTGGGCGGCGCGGCCGTCACCGGGATGTTCTCCCCCCGGGCTGCCATCAGCTTTTTGGTCTTTACCCTGCTGTATACCCCCTGTGTGGCGGCCATCGCTACCATCCGCCGGGAACTCAGCTCCACCGTGAAAACGGTCGGCGTGGTGGTCCTGCAATGCGGTGTAGCCTGGCTGGTAGGCTGGCTGGCCTATACCATCGCGGGGTTATTCTGATGGGCCCCTTCGATTGGCTGCTGCTGGCAGTAATTGCCATCGGCGCATTTTTCGCCATCCGGGCCACCCGTCGGGGCCATACCGGCAGCTGCTGCGGCGATTGCGCCCATTGCCGCCGTACCGGCTGCGGCAAGAATTCAAAAACCGGGTAAAACCGCCGTTGCCCTCCCGCGACAAGGTGTTACCTGCCTAAGCCGAAATTTATATCAATTTTTCAAAAAACACTTGACTCCTACGCTGCGTAATAGTTTATTGTATCCTTATCGAGCGGAGGGAAAAAAAATGATGACAGTAAATGAAGTAAGCAAATTGACCGGAGTGAGTATACGCGCTCTGCAATATTACGATACCATCGGGCTTCTGCCGCCTGCCGGATATACCGAGGCGGGATACCGGCTGTATGACGATACAGCGATGGAACGCTTACAGCAAATTTTACTGTTCAGGGAGCTGGAATTTCCACTAAAAGAAATCAAACGCATCCTCGATTCTCCCAGTTTTGATCGAAGCAAAGCACTGGAGCAGCAAATCGCATTGCTTACGATGAAAAAGGAACATCTCGAAAATCTTATTCTTTTCGCCCGAGGAATAAAAGGAATCGGAGTAAACTATATGGATTTCAAAGCATTTGATACCAAAAAAATCGATGAATACACTAAGCTCGCCAAAGAGCAGTGGGGACACACTGCCGAATACAAAGAGTATGAAGAAAAAACAAAGGACAGGACAAAAGATGACGAAGCTGCCGTCGCGGATGAATTTATGAAAATATTTGTCGAATTCGGCAAGATGAAAGCAATGGAGCCATCGGATGAGCCGGTTCAGGCGCAGGTAAAAAAACTCCAAGATTATATTACCGGGCACTTTTATACCTGCTCCCCTAAAATCCTGCATGGACTCGGAAAAATGTACGCCGGCGGCGGAGAACTTACCGAAAACATTGACGCCGCCGGTGGAGCGGGTACCGCCGAATTTGTAAGTAAAGCCATCGGGCACTATTGCGGGTAATCTGCCTTTTTGACTTTCTGCCGTTCGTCCGTGCGGCTGTACCCGCTGCTACTGCATCACCCACAGCAAACCAAAAATCGATCGGCAAAAACACATTTTATAGTCTCTGCAAGATCCGGGACGCTGGCCGCAGGCCAAACCGCCCTCCGGGCGGTTTCAGCGGGCTTCGCCCGCTGAAACCGGCTTTGCCGGGGCGGCCTGCGGCCCGCTCTTCCATCAGCAGTGCCCCGCTTCTTCGCCATTTGCCTCTCCCCCTCCCCTTTCCCCAGGGAGGGCTTTTTTAGAACGAAAATCCACCTCAATCGCAGATGAAATAGCCGGAACAAAGCCACCGCGCTTATCGCAAAAGCTATCAACCGCCACTGCAAGTCATTAGCGTTTTTCAGACTGCCTGTCATTTGGCCGCAGCGCGTCCCCTCCTCCGCTCCCCGGGGAGGACTTTCTTTTGGTGGACAACACCCCCATCCACGCGCTGTCCCTGGAACAGATTTTACCCTCATTCCCAATAAAGTCGCCGCGTTTACCGCAAAGCCATCCAGCGTCATTGCCGATAATTTTCCTTTTCGGGAGGCATACTGTTCGGCCACAACTCCCCCCGGTCCTCTCCTTCCCCGGGGAGGGCTTTCTTTTGGTGG
>CALERQ010000058.1 GCA_937907305.1 uncultured Clostridia bacterium
AAACTATTCCAAGGGAAAAAGCCGCCCCCGCGACTGGGACGGCTCTGTTTTTATGCAGTTAAGGCCGTCTTTGCAGTGATGCCGCTATGGCCCGGGCGGCTTCTACCGTCAGGTGCGCGGCGGTGGAAAACTCCTCCGACTGAACCCGGCGGAACATGCCCACTACGCCTATGGCATATCGTACCCGGCCGTCAGCATCTGCTATGGGCGCCGCAATGGCCCGCAGGCCAATCCGGTGTTCGCCATCCTCAATGGCATAGCCGCGTTCCCGTGTAGCGGCCACATCGGCCTGAATTTGCTCCGGGGAGGTATGGGTGTGGGGGGTATAGGCCACCAGTTCGCTGCGGCACACCTGCCGCATAATATTCTCATTCCATGCCAGGAACACCTTGCCCTGGGCGGTGCAGTGCAGCGGCAGGCGAGTGCCAAGTGCCAGTGCGACCCGCAGCGGATTGGGAGCTTCGGTGACCTCAAGAAGCAGAGCGTCGGTGCCATCCAGTGCCGCCAAAAACGCGGTCTCGCCCGCCCGGTTGGCCAGGCTTTGCAGGAACGGCCGGCTGATGGCAGTAATATTCCGGCTGCCGCTGGCCGCGCATCCCAGTTCAAACAGATGCAGCCCCAGTCCGTAGCAGCCATCCTCGGCGGATTGCTCCACTAGTCCGGTTTCCCGCAGAGTGGAGATAATGCCATGCAGGGTGCTTTTGGGCAGTTCCGTACGCCGGGCAATCTCCCGTAGCGGCATAGGCGTGCCAGCCTCCGCCAGAATCTCCAGGATCCTGACCGCTTTTTCAATTGATTGTACCCGTCCGCCTGCTTCCAGCATGTATGTATTTGACCTCCCGTTAGACTCAAAAGAGAATAATGCTTTATGCATCATTATAACGCATCATTGCCGTAGATACAAGATGCCTTGTTCGGCAATGCAGAATAATTATTCTGCGATATCTTGCGGAAATTGAAGGCCGTCCGGCCCTTTCGCAAAGACCGGACGGTTTGCAGATACTTATTACGCAGTAGCCTTTGCCTCTACGGTGCCAATGGAGTTGGCAACCAGGGCATTGTAGGCATCCTCGCTCAGGGTGGTGTGGTAGAACAGCTGGAAGTACTCATTTACCTCAGTATATAGGTCATAGTCAGCAGCTTCGGGATACAGGAGCTTCGCCATCCACATCATACCCAGCATGCGCTGAACAGAGGGAGGGAAGCCCATCCAGTTGTAGGGGCCAACGGGCACTTCATAGTAGGTACCATTCTTGATGGCGTTGACGCCCTGCCAGGCGGAATCCTCACCAACGGTAGCATATACACTGCCGGGGGCAAAGAGGATAACATCGGGGTTCCACTTCAGGATCTGCTCCATATCAACCTCGTTGCCGCTGCCCTTGGAGGAGGGAGACTCGACGACTGCCAGGTTGTTGGAAAGCAGGTCAATGACCTCAGCGTGGTAGCTGCCCTTGGCGATGACATTCTCACCCTTATCGCCCAGGCAGTACAGCAGGTTTACCTTCTCTACGCTGTTGGCGATCTCATTGGTGCGGCTATAAACCTTGTCGCAGTACTCGCCCAGGGTGTTGCCCTCGGTCTCCTTGCCCAATAGAGTGCCCAGGGTGCGGTAGGTATCGCCCATGCTGCCGGTGTAGCAGTCAATGTGAACGAAAGGAATCCCGGTCTGCTCCTGCAGAGCGTTCAGGTCATCGGCCATGCCGTCCTTCTGCTCACCTACATCAATAACGATCTCAGCGCCGGACTGCAGCAGGGTCTCCAGGTTCAGCTCACCCTTGCCGCCGTACAGCTGGCCCAGCTTGGGCAGGTTGTAATATTCATCGGGGATCAGACCTTTGGCCTCATCCGCCCAGCCGTTGGCGATACCAACCATCATCTCGGGAGCGATGGCGAATACCACGATTTGAGCCAAAGGGCCGGAAATGGCGATTTTACTGAGATTGGTGGGCAGAGTCACTTCGCGGCCCAGGGAATCGGTAAAGGTACGGGTGGTGGGCTCGGGATCGGGGGTTGGGGTAGGATCATTGTTCTGTCCGCAGCCGGTCAGCGCCAGGGTGGCAATCATCATGACTGCCAGCAGAATGCTAAGCATTTTTTTCATATCTTTTCTCCTTCTGTTTGTTCTTTTAGGATTTTACAACTCAGGGATATCCCTGCTGTCCAACTGGATAATGCCCATTACCTTGGGCTGTGGCAGGTACCACGGGAATTCGTCATCCCCGGTGGCGGTCAGCCGTGCGCACACAGCATCTTCGGTCACGGCAGTACCGCTCTGCTCGTAGATCTCAAAAAAACGGCAGGCATCGGCCAGGCTCCGGAAGGGCTGTCCCATTTCCAGCGTCAATGTTTCGCCGGTATGGGGGATGCCGTATCCATCCAGCAGCGCCATGGTGTCGGCATAGCTCTCATGGCCCATTTTCTGCTTGCTCAGCGAGAAGCGATGCTCGCTCCAGCCCTTTTTGATGATAACTACGGGGCCGTGGCACTGCTTCTTAGCGATGCGCAGCGCTTCGTTCCCGGTGCCAAAGAAGCAGAACACCATGGCGTCATAGGGCTCATTGGGCGGCAGTTCCGCTATTTCACCGCAGCGGATATCTACATTCTTGATTTTTTCTTTTTCGCAATTTGTGGCCAGAACCGCCAGTGCCTCCGGGCTTACATCTACCGCCGTTACTTGCCGGCAGTAGGGGGCCAGTCGCAGGCTGAGGTACCCCAGCCCACAACCCGCATCACACACATGGGCGTTTTCGGGCAATCGCTTGGCCAGGTATTCCGCCAGCAAATGGTGGTAGTCACTGTGTTCGCTGGCATCCCGCAAAAAGCGGATCATATCTTCATTCCAGATAAACATCAACCGTCCTCCTTCAGCAGCGGGACGATCAGCCGTCCCTCTTCCGCTTCTACCAGGCGGGTCTTGATGCTATAAAGCGTTTCCAGCAGTTCAGGGGTGATGACCTTCTCCGGGGCGCCGTCGGCGCAAATCACGCCATCGTGCAGCGCCAGAATGCGGTCCGAGAAAAGCAGTGCCTGCTGCGGATTGTGGCTGGAAAGCAGAATGGTATACCCCTGTTGGGCCAGCGCCTTTACCCGCTGCATTACTCGCAGCTGGTTGCCGTAGTCCAGGCTGCTGGTTGGCTCGTCCATAATGAGCAGCTCGGTCTGCTGGGCCAGTGCCCGGGCAATCAGCACCAGCTGCTGCTCGCCGCCGGAAAGCCTGCCATAGCTGCGGCTTTCCATATCGGCAATGCCCACCTGCGCCAGGGCTTCCCGCGCGATGCCCACTTCCTTGGCACCGGGGCTTTGCAGGCCCCGTACCCGGTGCGTGGTGCCCATCAGTACCATCTCCAGCACGGTATAGTGGAAGGTGGGAGTATGGGTCTGCGGGATATAGGCCACTTTGGCCGCGACCTCCCGCGGCTGCATGGTCTTTACCTCGCGTTCCTCTATGGTGATGCTGCCTTGGTAGTTGTGGTACAGTCCCAGCAGGCAGCGGAACAGCGTACTTTTGCCAGCGCCATTGGGCCCCAGCACCGCAATCAGCTGTCCTTTTTGGGCGGCAAAATCCACCCCATGCAGGATCTCATGCTTTCCGTAGGAGAAGCGTACGCTCTTGGCTTCTATGACAGGGTAGCTCATGCGCCGCCTCCTTTCTGATGCATCAGGTAAATAAAGAAAGGCGCACCGATAAAGGCAGTCAGAATACCAATGGGGATCTCCACCGCCAGCAGGTTCCGGCTGATGTTATCCACCAGCAGCAGGAAAGTGGCCCCAAACAGCATCGTGGCCGGGAGCAGTTTGCGGTAGTCATTGCCGATATACCGACGGCACAGGTGGGGGATGACCAGTCCCACCCAGCCGATCAGACCGCTGACCGAAACCGAAGCGGCGGTGACCAGCGTAGCGCATACTACTACAATCAGCCGCAGCAGAGCGGTATTGATGCCCAGCGCGCGGGCTTCTTCCTCACCCAGGGTCAGCAGGTTCAGCCGCCAGCGGATCAGCAGCAGCGGAATAAGCCCCAATGCCATGGGGAAGATAGCGAAGCGGATATCCACCCCGCGGGTGCCGGAAAGGCTGCCCATCAGCCAGTAGGTGATCTCCGGCAGCTTACTGCCGGGGTCCGCCACCAGCTTGATGTAGGAAGTCCCTGCCGAAAAGAGCGAGCTGACCATAATACCGGCTAATATCAAGTTAACGGTTTTCTGCCCAGGGGCACGCTGACCTATGATAAAGACCAGCAGCACCGTAAGCAGACTGAAGAAGAAAGCGTACAGGGTGATCATAGCGGAGGAACGCCCATGCAGAATGGCCAGTGCAGCGCCGAAGCAGGCACCGGTGGAAGCGCCCAGCAGATCAGGGGCCGCCATCGGATTTTGGAAAACGCCCTGGTAGCACGCGCCGGCGGAAGCCAGGCAGCAGCCCACCAGGCAGGCCATAATAATGCGGGGCGTCCGGATATTCAGCACGATGGTCTCCATTACGGAGGGCCAGGTCACCGGCACGGCAAACAGCCGCTCGGTGGCAAAGCCAAACGGTTTACCTGCCCAGTTTACCAGGGCAGTCAGTACCCGTTGCAGGCCTTCGGCCATCAGCCCCAGGAACTGCCCCAGTGTAAGGGATACCCCATACCGCCCCAAAAAGAAGGACCCCAAAAAGACCGCCAGCAGCAGGGCGGCCAGGGCCCACAGCCGGGCAGCGCCGCCTGTGGAACAATCCTTTTTCAGTTGTTTGGCAGGGGTGGTCATATAGGGACTCTCCTTACGGGCTATCTCTTACCCTAACTATAAAATATTCGTGATAATTTTGCAATACAAAATCATGATTTCGAAAATCAGCAAGACACGATTATCTCGTTACAGAATAATGGTACAGATAATTATAGCCCCCGCGCGTGGCGGGGGCAATGATTATTGTTCGGCAATAGCGAAATAATATTCGGCAATTCAGAATTTCGTAGTTTTCCTCCGAACATCTTATTTCACCGCCGGCCGGAATTCCTTTTTTCCGTAGAAGAACAGCGCCAGAGCGCCGGGCCCTACATGGGCGCCGGTCATCGGCTCATAGCAGGCATTGATGATGTTCTTCGGCGGGTGGTTGCGGTTCAGCAGCGCGATCAGCGCTTCCGCGTCCTCGGGGCAGTCGCCGTGCGCAATGCCAATAGTCTCGCATTCGGCATGTTCCACATAACGGTCATATTGTTCCGCCATTAGTTCAATGGATTTCTTCCGGCCCCGCACCTGCGCAAAGCATACGATTTTTCCCTCCGGGTCGCCTTTCAGCAGCGGCTTTATCTGCAAAACGGTGCCCACGGCGGCCTTCAGGTTGCTGATGCGCCCGCCTTTTTTCAGGTATTTCAGGTTATCCACGGTAAAGACCTGGCACATATTATGGCGGCTTTCCAGCAGGCGGTCGGCCACGGTATCGATATCTATCCCCTCGGCCCGGTATTCCACGGCTTTCAGCACCTGCAGGCCCTCCGCCAGCGAGGCGGATAGCGTATCCACCAGTCGTATTTTCCGCTCCGGGAATTCCTCCCGCAGCGTGGCGGCGGCTACTTCGGCGGAGGCATAGCTGCCGCTGATGCCGCTGGACATTCCCACAAACAGAATATCCCGGCCCAGCTCCAGCAGCGGGGTGAAGCCATCAATATACCGCTGTGGATCCACCAGCGAGGTGGTTACATCTGTCCCCGCCCGAATCATATCATAGTAGGCGTGTCCATCAAATTGCTCCAGGCTGGTCACCCGGTGTTCCTCCCCGTTATAATAGAAGGAAAAGGGGATCAATTCCACCCCCAGTTCCTCCAGCAGGGAGCAGTCTAGATTGGCAGCGGTATCGGTAAAGATTTCGTACAAGAGGCAAAACCTTCTTTCATCTAATATGCTTCATTAGATTACAACATTTTTATCATCATGTCAAGCTGTAATATTCATCATAAATTCTTGCGGGCACACTCCCTATGTGGTATAATATCGCCCAAAGAGAGGTGATCCACCGTGAGTTATGATAATGATTTGGTGGCGGGCAAGCTGCGCCGCTGGGACCGCTACCTCAACCGTTACCGCCTCCCCACCTGGGAGGAGATCCCTGATATCGGGCTGTATATGGAGCAGGTCGTTACCCTGCTGCGCGGCTATCTCGATTATCTTCCCCCTGAGCTCAAGGAGGAGGAAGCTGTCACTGCCGCCGCCATCAATAACTATGTGCGTACGCGCGCCATGCCCGGCCCCGTCAAAAAGCGCTATTACCGCCTGCACTTGGCCTATCTCATCATGATTTGTACCCTCAAGCAGGGCCTCAGTATCTCACTGGTGCAGCGGCTCATCCCGTCGGAACTCACCGAGGAGGAGCTGCGCCCCATCTACACTGAGTACATCGAGCGTCACAGCCTGGCCGCTGTTTATTTCACCCAGGAGGTGCGTGCCGCTTGCGGCACCATCCTCAAGCACGAAAAAGAAGCCCTTTCCATGCTGGATACCGACCGGGTGGAGGATATCATCGCTACGGCTGCGATCATTGGCGGCTTCTCCCGCCTGCTGGCGGAAAAGCTTCTGCTGCTGGAAGGGCACACCGTGGAGGATGGCGGCAGCTTGGAACTTCTCCCGTAAAACCGGGCACAATATACCCCATAAAGAAACCCGCAGCAGCCTCATGACTCCTGCGGGTATTCTCGCCCAAAGATCAATTTCAGATTTTTTCAAAAAATTTTGCTCTCCGGTGCAACCAAACCGTCTCACTTGTTGTCTATATGGGTGAGGGCACCGATCCGGGAGCAGGAAAGGAGCGCCCGATGGAGGACGAAAAGATCATCGAGCTTTACTGGCAGCGCAGCCCGCGGGCCATCGATGAAACTTCCCGCAAATACGGGGCATACTGTATGCGGCTCTCCATGAATATCCTGATGAACCGGGAAGACAGCGAGGAAAATGTCAACGATACCTACCTGCGTGCCTGGAATGTCATCCCGCCGCAGCGCCCGCAGTTTTTCGCAGCGTTTCTCGGGCGCATTGCCCGCAACCTGGCTCTGAATCGCTATAAAGCCCGCACGGCCGAAAAGCGGGGCGGGGGAGAAGCGGTCCTTTCACTGGAGGAGCTGGCGGAATGTCTGCCATCCGGCAGCGAGCCGCAGGATGAGGACGAAGCCGCCGCGTTTTCTCACCTTCTCAGCGAATTTTTGCGCACCGAAGGCGAGGAGGCCCGCCGGGTGTTTCTGCAGCGGTATTTCATGTGCCGCCCGGTCGCGCAGATCGCCGACCACTTTGGATTTTCCGAAAGCAAGGTCAAATCCATGCTGCTGCGTACTCGCACCCGTCTGGCAAAATATCTTGAAAGCGAGGGATGGACCAAATGAAGCATGAAGCACTGGCATCCGCCATCACCGCCATTGATGACGACCTGCTGCAGGATGCCATAACGGCGCCGCCCGTTCCTCGCCGCCCGGCCTTTGGCCGCTGGGGCGCCATAGCGGCGGCCCTGCTGCTGGTATTTGGCATCTCGGTGCTGTGGCAGCAGGCCGGGGCACTTCGCCTTTCGGTGGGGGAGACCACCATCGGCAGCCAGCCGGTACCGGCCGTAACAGAAACCACTCCCCGCACCGCCACGGAGCCCGCCCTACACACCCTTGGCAGCCTGGAGGTAACCCTGACCCTTTCCGGCCGCGGGGAATGGCAGCTTTCCACAGCCGATGGCGAATTGCAGATCACCCAGGGGGATACCGTTTCCGCCTGGAGCAGTACCCAACAGGGCCGCGGGGCCTGCACCGTTCTTTGGGCCATTCCGCAGCCCATGGCGGGAGAAACCTACCGCCTCACTCTTAACGCGCAGACAATGACCCTTTCTCAAAATGAGCAGGGTGTCTGGATGATACAAAAAGCATGATAAAAGAAGGAGAAATTGCACCATGAAAAAGATCATTTCCATTCTGCTGGCAGCCGTAATGGTGCTGGCATTCGCCGCTTGCGGCAACAATTCCGGCAATAACGGCGGCAACGATGCGGCTGTCACTGACCCGCTGGAAGTCCTCACCAAAGCCTGGGAGGGCCTTTCCGAGGATGAAAAGTTCCCCGCTTCGGGTGGCGATATGACCAACCCCGTGGATAACGCTCCCGGCAAGGTCGATATTTCCGATACCGATAACCTGGAATACCTGCTCACCTTCCCGGCTGGCAGCATCGATCTCATCGATAACGCCGCCTCTCTTACCCACATGATGAACATGAATACCTTCAGCTGCGGTGCCTACCATCTGAAGAATGCCGCCGATGCCAAGACATTGGCCCAGGCGCTGCGGGATAATATCCAGTCCCGCCAGTGGATGTGCGGTTTCCCCGATAAGGTGGTCGTCATCACTGTGAACGAGGTAGTGGTTGCCATGTACGGCCATGAGGATCTCATCAACGCCTTCCGCGATCAGATCACCGGCGCTTACTCCGCTGCCGTTATCGATTTTGACGAGGCTATCAATTTCTAAGTAACCCATCGGGAGGATCAGCTCATGCTGTTTTCTAGCATCCCGTTTCTCTATTACTTTCTGCCGCTTACGCTGCTGTGCTATTTTTTGGCGCCGTGCCGGGCAAAAAATGCCGTCCTGCTTTTCTTTTCCCTCATTTTCTACGCATGGGGGGAACCGAAATATGTCCTATTCATGGTCGCATCCATTCTGCAGGGCTATTTCTTTGGACGGCTGGTGGAAAAATATCGTATCAGCAATCCCCGGCGGTCAAAGCTCTTTTTGACCGCCTCGGTCCTTTTTAGCCTGCTGCTTTTGGGCTACTGCAAGTACGCCGATTTCTTTATCCGCAGCTTCAATGCTGTCACCGGCCTTTCGGTGCCGCTTCTGCGGGTGGCACTGCCCATCGGTATCAGCTTCTACACCTTCCAGATCCTCAGCTATGTGGTGGATGTCCACCGGGGCACAGTGGCCGCCCAGCGCAATCTCATCGATCTCGGCACCTATATCGCCATGTTCCCGCAGCTCATTGCCGGGCCCATCGTCCGCTATGCCGATATCGAACCCCAGCTTAAGGAACGCCGCTCCACCCCAGCCATGATCGCCGCGGGCACGCAGCGCTTTGTACTGGGTCTGGGCAAAAAGGTCCTCATCGCCAATGTGCTCTATCAGCTTATCACGGTGTATAAGGATACGACCCAGCCTTCGGTGCTGTTCGGCTGGATGTACGCCGCGGCCTATATGCTGCACATCTATTTCGATTTTTCCGGTTACAGCGATATGGCCATCGGGCTGGGGAAGATCTTCGGCTTTACCTTTGCCGAAAACTTCAATTACCCCTATATCTCCCGCAGCGTCACCGAATTCTGGCGGCGCTGGCACATGAGTCTTGGTTCCTGGTTCCGGGATTATGTCTATATCCCCATGGGCGGTAATCGGGTGGCCCCGGCCCGTCGCTACTTCAATATCCTTGTGGTATGGATGCTGACCGGCCTTTGGCACGGCGCCGATTGGAACTTCGTTCTGTGGGGCCTGTTCTTTGCTGTGTTCCTCATCTTGGAGAAGAGCTTCCTCCTGAAGCCGCTGGAAAAGCTTCCGGTTCTCAGTCATATCTATACCCTGCTGTTGGTCGCGGTCAGCTTTGTCATCTTCGATAGCGCCGGTCTTTCGGAAGCCGCTACTCACCTGGGACGCATGTTTGGGGCGGGCGGGCTGCCGCTTGCCACCGGAGAGGCGATCTATTACCTCGGCAGCTATGCCATCACCTTCATCATCGCCATCATCGGTGCTACGCCCTATCCCACCCGCTGGATGAACCGCCTTTCCGAAGGCGCAAAAACCGGCCGGGTACTGGCGGTCGCGGCCCCTGTGGCCCTGATGGCCTTGTTGGCGGTGGTCACGGCCTACCTGGTGGATGGCTCGTTCAATCCGTTCCTCTATTTCCGCTTTTAAGGAGGTGCCGCTGTGGAAAACAATAAGACCCGTACTATTCTCACCATTGCGGTGTTGGGCATATTCTTGGCGACTTTTGCCCTTTGGGCTGTTTTTAAGCCCGCTGATGTCGCCTCCGATGCGGAGCGCCGTTCCCTGGCGCAGCTGCCTGCCTTCAACGGTCAGTCGCTGCTTTCCGGCACCTTTGCCGATCGCTTTGAGGACTATGCTACCGATCAGTTCCCACTGCGGGATGAATTCCGCACGCTCAAAGCGCTTACCGCCACAGGTTTGCTGCGCCAGCGGGATAACAACGGCCTGTACCGGGTGGGGGATCACCTGGCCAAGCTGGAATATCCCATGAATACCGATTCCCTTGACTATGCGGCGGAGC
>CALERQ010000059.1 GCA_937907305.1 uncultured Clostridia bacterium
ATCTGGTAGAGCGCCACCTTGCCAAGGTGGAGGTAGCGAGTTCGAGCCTCGTAACCCGCTCCAAAAGAAAAAGGACGCCAATTGGCGTCCTTTTTCTTTTGGAGCAAGGGGAGCACATTATTTCCAGAGAGAAATAGCTGCAGCTCTAAATTTTGTGGCTGGATTTTTTGCCGCCGCCATTTTGCGGCCTTTAGGTTGACTTTAGCCTCAAATTATAATATAACCAAGGTAATAGTGTGATAAATGTGGTAGAAAAGAGGGGATAGAGATGCGTCTGCTCATAGCGGAGGACGAGGTAGACCTGGCGGAAGCGCTGACGGTCTTTTTTGAGAAGAACCAATTTGCGGTGGATGCCGTCCATAATGGCTTTGATGCCTATGAATACGGCAGCAGCGGGGAATATGATGCCATCATCCTGGATGTGATGATGCCCAAGATGAATGGCGTGGAGGTGCTGCAAAAGCTCCGGGCCGAGGGCATCAAGACTCCCATTATGATGCTGACCGCCAAAGCGGAAAAGGATGACCGCATCACCGGCTTTAATGCCGGTGCGGACGACTATTTGCCGAAGCCCTTTGAGCCGGACGAGCTCATTGCGCGGGTGCGGGCCATGCTGCGCCGCAGCGAGGATTACCACCCCACCTTACTTGCCTGGGGCGATATTACCCTCAACCCCGATACCGGTGTGCTTTCCTGCGGCAGGGAATCCGTCCGTCTCAGCGGCCGGGAATTCCAGGTCATGGAGCTCTTTATGCGTTCGCCCAAGGTGGTCCTTTCCGCTGACCGCATCATGGAGCGCGTATGGGGCTGGGATAGCGATGCTGAGATCAATGTGGTGTGGGTGCATATTTCCAATCTGCGTAAAAAGCTTAAGTCCATCGGCAGCGGTGTCACCATCACCGCCAACCGCGGCATGGGCTATTTGTTGGAGGAAGCAAAATGATCAAAACCCTGCGTAAGCGCTTTATCCGCATCGCCATGCTGGCCGTCACGGCCGTGCTGCTGGCACTCTGTCTTATTGTCAGTATCGCAAACTATGTCTCGGTGGATAATAGCCTGACCCAAATGCTGCAAATGATCAGCAATAATCAGGGCATCGTTCCGCAGGCTCCTCCCGGCGGCTTTGATAAGCCCGGTACCCGGCCGGAGGGCGGCTTTACGCCGGAAACCCCTTTTTCCACCCGCTATTTTGTCCTTTGGTATGATGCCGATGGCACCCTTCTGCGTTCCGACCTGGGTAAAATAGCAGCCGTGACCGAAGCCGATACCGCTGAGTATCTGCAAGCAGCGGCAAAGCACGGTGCCGGCTACTGCTGGGTCAATGGCTACCGCTGCTCTGTTACGCCATGTGAAGGCGGCAGCTTTATGGCCATTTTCCTGGATGCTCACCGCGACCTGCAAACGGTAAGGACCACCGCGTGGCTCTCACTGGCGGCTATGCTGTTCTGCGTGGCGTGTGTTTATCTCATCGTTACGCTGCTTTCCCGCCGCGCCATCGATCCGGTGGTGAAGGCCAGCGAAAAACAAAAGCAGTTTATCACCGATGCCAGCCATGAACTAAAGACCCCCATCACTGTTATCGCCACCAGTCTAAAAGTGCTGGAAATGGAAACCGGAGAAAACAAGTGGATCGATAAATCGCTGGCTCAAACCGAAAAGCTGCGGGATCTCGTCAATTCCCTGGTCAGCCTTTCCCGTTTGGATGAGGAACAAAGTCCCCTCAAGATGGACGAATTTTCCATCAGCGAGGCCATCAGCGAAACGGCGGAATCCTTCCGGGATTATGCCGAAGCGAACGGCCATGAGCTCCAGCTGGAGATTGCCCCGGAACTTACCTATACCGGCGATGAGTACGCTATTCGCCAGCTGGTGTCCATCCTGCTGGATAATGCCATAAAATACGCCGATGAACAGACATGCATTAAACTTTCCCTGGAAAAGAACAAAAAGGGCCCAGTTATTCGCACGGTGAATCCCTGCGCGGGGATCACCCAACAGCAGGCCGAGCGGTTATTTGACCGCTTTTACCGTGTGGATGCCTCCCGTTCCTCTGGGGGGTTCGGCATTGGGCTTTCGCTGGCCCGCAGCATTGCGGAGGGGCACAAGGGCAGCATCCGTGCCACCTGCCGGGAGAACGGCGAAATTGAATTTATGGTTCAGCTGGGGAAATGCAGCTGAGTTTTTGGACGGGGCTTTTGCGGTCTCGCCCGTTCCTTTTTCATCCATTCGAAAATTTGTTCGTATCAATACGAAAATTTGTTCGTTTTCCTATTGACGGCCGCGTTTTTTTTGCTACAATAGTACTTGGGGACATAGCCCACCGCCCCGGCGCATAAGCTGGGTCGGGGGTGATGCGGATGAAACAGCTGTGGTACCGTGCTGTTTTGATCTTTGCTTTTTCGATAGCCGTGGTAGGGGCCGGGTATTTTCTCACCGGCCTCAGCGAAAGCATGGCTCTTCAGGTGCAGTCCGGCGCGGTGGAAAATAAATCCGTGGTGGTGCTGGATCCTGGGCACGGCGGCATGGATGGGGGCGCTACCGCCGGTAATATCCGGGAAAGCGACATCAATCTTTCCATCGCGGAAAAAACCAGGACCATGCTGACCCTGCTGGGATACCGGGTGGTAATGACCAGGGAAACCGATGT